>DATGNN010000341.1:0-6853 GCA_035306725.1 Chitinispirillaceae bacterium
TACTAAACTGATAAAATAACCAGGGACGATACATCAGGGGTATTATTGGCATCTCTTCCATAAACAATCGATTAAGTTTACGATAAGCTTCACGAATCTGGTCCGGATCTGTCATCTGGGGAATATTTTTCAACAAACTGTCTGCAACCGGATTTTTATAACGCCCTTCATTATAATACATTATTTCTCCCACAGGGCGCAATTCCCTTGCGGACATTACCCGGTCAAATCGTGCCCAAGGCAATGAAGCCGACTGCTCAGGTTGAGGAGTTTTCATCGTAAAATCAAACAATCCTCTTTTTAACAGATTATCCCATTGCTGATATTCTATAAATTTCTCCTGCACATCTATTCCTGTTTCACGAAGACCTTCAACTGCAATTTTTATAGTCATTTCCCAGTCTGTCCACCCTTTCGGACAGGTAGCATACAAAGTACGAATCTTTTTGCCATCAGGATCTATCAACAAACCGTCAGCACCCCACTTATACCCACCATCACGTAAAATCCTTTTTGCTTTTTCAGGATCATAAAGTGTACCAAATGCCTTCGCGTCCTCTTCAGAGAAATAAACTTTTTCTGTTCCAAATGGAAGTATCAAACCCGGCTTAAGCTTTGGAGTATATCCATAAACTGCATCCTGTTTGATTTTCTCATAATCTATGGCATGCACTACAGCGCGACGAAAGTTTACATCACTAAATGGTGGTTTTGAAATTCCCATTAACAAGGCAGGCATAATACCCGGTTTATAGTAAGGTTCTTTTTTATACCAGGTCCCTACACCATATTGAAATTTATCCCAGATCTGAGGACAGAATGTTTGAGATATATCCAGATTTCCTTCTTTTAAGGCGATATTAAAACTATCATTACTGGAATATGTACGGTGAATAATATAGTGAGGAGACGGTTTTTTTTGATCGTACAATACATTCCCCCAATAATCATCTACCCTTTCCAAAACGATCTGTTCTTCGGTGTAAGTTTTTAATGTATAAGGTCCCGAACCAATCGGTTTCACATCATTTTTAAAATCTCTAATCCTGTTAAGAACATCCTCATTAGATGGAGCAGCTCCCGTTTCTGCTGCAACTAATTTGAAAGCTTTTTGCTCAACGATTTCAAATATTCGCATTGGCAAAATCTGAACCGCTGATATTATATCCAATAAAACAAGTGGATTATACTCCTCCGGATCCAGCTCAAACAAAACTGAATGCTTACCATTTTTTTTAACACTAACTATTCCATTCCATATATTACTGAAATTTGTGTTATATTTTTTGTGCAAATTAAACGAGTAAACGACATCATCTGATGTAAGATGATCACCGTTTTGCCATCGGGCCTTTTCATGAAGAGCCACTTCAAGTGAAGCGCCCTTGAATTCATAAGATTTTCCAATAACGCCCTGAAGTTTGCCATCTAAAAGGTCATATCCAAATAATGCTTCATAAATCAAATTCATGTTCCCCGTAATCGGCCAGGCAGGAGTAACCGCAAGTGGATTAAATGTAGCAGGAGCACCCCATTGAAAACCACCTACATACAAAGTTTGCTCCCTGGGAAACTGTAACAGTCCTTTGGAATCTGATCCGCTCTCTCTATTCCCGCTACAATTCATCAAAAGCACGAAAATAGAAATGCTGGTAACGAAATTTCGTAATCTATTCGAGATCATAAACTCCTACTCCTGGTTATTTTGAGCAGATCTCTTTATATTTATTCTCATAATCTATTATTTAAAAAACACACCGTGTATTTAGAATAAATTACATAATAGTTTATGATCAAAAAATCTCTCTTACAAAATGCAAAACGCCTTCTAAAAACCGGACCTTATTATGGTAATTTTTTTCCAGGATAATACATTCATTTCTGATACGAGTCGAAACAGTCTATCCTGCACCAGTTTATTCATACTGTTAAAATAATATACGTTTATAATCACATTTCCACAAAGAGTATATCAATAAAGGTAAAATATCTCTCCTTAAAACATAAACTATCAAATAATACAGGTTTTTAATCCTTTTCTATTTTCCGTAACTGCTCCTCTTGCATATGCCAGGAATTTTCTTCTGAAGGAAAATCCCTGCTTACCACATCATTTTTATATTCATTAACAGCTTTTAAAGCTAAATTCCAGAAATTCATGTATTTTTTTGCATGTTTAAATACCCTTTCACCCATACCAAGGATATCATGAACCACCAACACCTGACCATCACATCCATTACCACTACCAATGCCAATTACAGGAATAGACAGCCTGGAGGATACTATAGATCCAACCTCATGCGGTACCTTTTCAATTACCAGGACATTTGCCCCTGCATCCTGAAGAATCATTGCGCTTTCTATTAATTCATGTGCCTGTGAAGCATCTTTACCGAAAATCTTAGCTTTCCCCCCATGAATCTGAGGGTTGTATCCGATATGAGCACAAACAGGTATACCACTTTCAGCTAAACATGCAATAACATTTTTCTTTTCTCCCCATCCTTCAACCTTAACACAATCTGCTCCATTTTCAATTAACAAACGCCCGTTTTCCAATGCTATCCACGGATCATCAACTGTTCCAAATGGCAAATCTACAACTACAAAAGCAGTTTTTACAGCTCTGGCTACAGCTCTTAAATGATGCAACATATCTGCAATTGTAACTTCCTGTTCACTCTGATAACCAAGAACATTTGTACCGACACTATCACCAACGAGAATTGAATCAATACCCGCTTCATCCAGAATTTTTGCAGTAGGATAATCATAAGCCGTAAGCATTGTTACGGGAATTCCGCCGTGTTTCTTTTCGAGTAAGAAATTGATGTTTTTTTTCATTATTATCACCTGAATTTAACTTTACTTTATTTTCCAATAACAGTAATGCTCCCCATTTACGCTGGGAACCGCAACCGTTAGATATTCTGCAGTTTATTGAACGTTCAACTACCTCAAAACTTACAAGTATTAATTTATACCTGATCAATATTTTGGTTCTATTAAGAAAAATGTTTTATTCAGAACTGAATTACGATTCAGCGTGAAATAGAATCAGATCCAAAAATAGATTCACCAATCTGAACCGCTTCCGAATTATCCCCATCAAAACCGCCACCACATCCAGCCAATATGCCCCCTAGTAACATCACGACAAATATAAAGCATTTCACCGACGACATTTCATTTTTTCCTTTCTTTAAAATATTTTGGCAAAATTTTTAACTGAAATCCGGTATGCATTACATGCCATCGCGTTCTTTTTGTTCTGCCCACAGGAATTTTTACTCTAAAATAGAATGATGGTTTCAAATATTTCTCTGCCCTGATATCAGCTTCCAGAATCAATTGATGAAACCACCAGTCATTATCAAAAGTAACCTTCGAAAACGTATCAGTAGTTATATTATGCAAATCATTGATAACAATATCCTCCCACTGGTAACCAATGGAATAGATAACATTTACCCTGGACCAGTTATAATGCAGTCCCGCAGTTACAGCGGTACCTGGTATATAAAGGACTGGCTTAATCCCTGACAAAGAATCATAATAAATCAAATAATCCGAATCCTTACCTTTAAGAAGCATGGTATCTGGACGTTCAAAATGAATGCCTGCAGCCCACTGGCCCAATTCTACTGAAGCAAACATCCCCCTGAAGGATAATTCCACCATGTTCATAAAAGTCAAACCACGATAATTATTGATTCCCCCCACTTTACCACTCGAAAAAGCTGTCAGGAAGTTATTGAACTTTTTGTTTGTAGATATACGTGTAATCAATCCCATTACAGAAATACCAATCGTAAACGGGTCTTCTTTTACATATTCTCCAATTTCCTCCAATTTGACACGAATAGCATTTGTACTGCTTCGTTTTGGACACCCGTCATACAAACCATAGATATCCGGACATTTATCTATACTGTCCAGAAACCCGTCTCCATCGCGATCAGAAAGCTGGGTCAAATTCATCTCACAGTCTGTTATTGAATCCGGAAAAACTTTTATACTTTTTTTGAGATCCCTATACCCCCAGCGTTGAGCAGAAACAATATATTCACCCGTTTTAAGTTTTATGGTCTGTTCACCTGTTTGACACTTACTATTTTCTAAACACACTTTTGCATCCGGAGGATGGACAATTACATGTAACATTCCATACCTCGGTTTAAACTGATAATCAAAATACTGAACCTTGTTTTGGAGTACGTTTACAACAGTATCAATTGATTCATAATATAAACCACCATCCCACCTGAGACGATGCTCTCCCGGGCAAAGGCGCATTTTTGTCGAAACAGCCTTTTCATAGTCAATTAAATAAGGTGCTGCCAATGGCGGTTCTGGAAGCATCAGAAGCCCATATTGTACATCTCCGGTGATGTAAACCGTATCCATATCGGAAATCAATTGAAATGTTGCACTTACAATGCTGTCTTTTACAACTCTGATTGACTTTTGGTTAAAATGATAATTTGAAAGATGTAATTCTATCGTGTAAATACCAGATAGAAGACCATCTAACGTACACGGTGTTACTCTGTGCATGTTTTTTCCATTAACAAAAACCTGTGCACCCGGGGGATCCGAAGTAATATTCAGACTTCCGGTTGGAAGAGTATCTGATCCTGTCAACAAAGACCATCTACCATTTCTCAGGTAATAGATTTTCGAGAAATTCCTGATATATATCCTGTCATTGTCAAAAAACACGACCTCTTCATCATTACCCGGTTTGTCTGAAGGCAGACGATAAAAACGAAATTTTATTATATCTTCAAGCTGAGCCCAGTCCGGCATCGGGAAAACATAAACGGGCAAAAATCCGTCTTTCAAACTACCAGTATCCAGCACCCCTTTATAAAGACCATACCTGTTTTTTATTTTTTGACGCATGATTATCTGGCCCGGTTTCAGTACCGGTACAATATCACAGCTCTGAAGTATACTGTCATTTTCACTTTTTATTATATCGAATTTTTTATGTTCAAGATCAGAACTGACCAGATGAAAGGAAGATATGGAATAATCACTGTTACGAAAAGATGCACTGAGGGATACTGCGTTTAAAGCAACTAAAAAAAAGAAAAAAACAGTTTTCACGATATTGTCCCTGACTCATTTATTCTCTCTGTACTCAACTGTCCACAATTATTTTGATTATCTGTTTATTAAATTTGTCGCAATTTCAGCAACCTTAACTGATGGCTTATAAAAGCCCAAAGTTTTTCGAATACTTTCAAGATCTTCGACTGTTCGAGTAAAAAGTGTGCCATTGTTTAGATATTCTCCAAGCCGATCTGCAATCTTTTCAGAATTTGCTTCATACTGAATACATTCCGGAACGATTTTTTCTCCAGCAATAATATTCGGTAATCCAATATAAGCAATTTTTACCAGAGATTTATATATATAATAAGAAATAAATGAGGTTTTGTATACTATTACCATCGGAACTCCATAAAGAGCTGTTTCCAGTGTAGCAGTGCCCGATGTTACCATGGCGAGATCAGATCTGCACAACAATTCGTGTAACGGCCCTGAAAACAGCTCAAGATCGGCCTCAGCTAAAACAGTATTAAACATCGAATCCGGAAGTGTATGACAGCGAGAAACGATACCCCTCAATGACGGGAATTTTAATTTCAGCTTTTTATAAGACTGGACCATTGGGTTAAGCATTTTTTCGACTTCCTGCTTTCTGCTTCCTGGAATTATCGCCACAACTGGTTCACTTTTATTAATTTTTTCTTTTTTGTAATTATTCAACTCAAGAAGCGGATTACCAACAAAACTGACATTCTTTGTATATGGTTTAAAATAAGCTACCTCAAAAGGAAAAATACACGCTATATGAGCAGCATACCTGGCTAATGTTTCTGCACGTTTTTTTTTCCATGCCCAAACCATAGGAGCAATATACCACAATACAGGAATCCCCATTTTATGCGCAGCTTTCATCAAAAGCATATTGAATCCTGGATAATCAACACATATAAGGCAGTGCGGTCTTGAACGCTGCATCATTTTTATTAATCTTTTTTTTGCATCAAGAAAAAAAGGTAGATGTGATACAACTTCCAGAAAACCCATCCGGTTGAATGGCTCGAAAGGGAAAACAGCCTCAAACCCCTCCTGTTTCATAAGAGGCCCACCAATACCCCAAATTTTTGATTCCGGAAAAACAGTTCGCAATTCCCGAACTACAGCAGAAGCATGTTGGTCACCTGAAGGTTCGCCAGCTACAATCAGAACTGATGGAAAAGACATAATGTGTTTTAGCAGCTAAAATAGATCTGATGAAAAGCTGCTCTCCTTTTTCATTTCTGTAATAAAATTTTTGTACTCAGGAAGTTTTGATCTGTCAATTACTAAAACTGCATCATTGGTTGTAACTACAACGGCATTCTCAATCCCTATTACAGCCAATGCCCGTGAGGATTGATTTACAAGAATAGATTGTGAACAATCTCTTTCAAAAATTGATTCCCCTACTACTGTTGTACCTAAATCGTTTTTTCCTCTTATACGACTAACAGATTCCCACGAACCAATATCATCCCATTTAAAACTTCCTTCAACAACATTAACCCGTTTGGAATGTTCCATTATTCCATAATCAATAGACTGTTTTTCACAGGAATTATAATACCAGTCTATTATTTCCTGAGAAAAACCGTTTTTCTCAACAATTTTGAGCAATTTTACCAAATCCGGCATATATTGATTAAACTCCTCAAGAATAGTAGAGGTTTTCCATAAGAAGATTCCACTATTCCAGAGATAATCTCCAGATTTTAGAAATTTTTCTGCCTTTTGCAGATCCGGCTTTTCTACAAAT
>DATGNN010000342.1:0-8741 GCA_035306725.1 Chitinispirillaceae bacterium
AAAAACTACAACTCTCTGAGTGTCGATTCTCTGGGAAATATTATTGCCGGAGGAACTGACGGGAGAATTATTGTTTTTAATTATAATGGTGATCCTCTTAAAAACGGGATTAATGTCAAGAATAAGTTCACCGGATATGGAATGGTTCTGGATATGTTATCAATGCCTGATGGAATTACAAAAATAGCGACTGTAGACGGAGTGTATGATTACGATCCACTTGATGGTTCTCTTGAATTGGATGAAGATGCGTATGAGAATACGGTTACATTCGAAATTGAAGATGAGAATATAATATGGACGGGAGTAAAAGGAACGGGAATAGTTCGTTATGATCTTGTTAACGGAGAAAAAACAGTTTTTGGAAGAAACCATGGGCTGATATCGGATCAGATCACAGATTTAGCTATGGATTATAACAAAGGTGTCTTGTGGGTAGCAACAGAATCAGGTTTGTCTAAATTGACACTTGGATACAGCAAAAGAGTGGAGCCCAAAGCAGAATATGTAGTGTATCCTAATCTTTACAGTAAGCAGAAAGACATTGGCAAAAGAATCCATTTTGAAAACATGGATCCGGAAAGTAAGGTATCGATCTATTCTATTGATGGTTCATTTGTTGGAGAAGCTGTACCCGGTAATATTACCAATTCAGGTGCATACTTTTATTGGGTCCCGTCTCAAAACATTGTACCCGGGACATACATCTATACTATACACACAGAAAAGATCAGGAAAAATGGTAAAATTATTATTATCCCATGACAAGATTCAGATTGGGGTTTAGTGAATTTTGAAAGTTGCAGTTGTCATTCCAACCCGCAACAGGGTACAAATGTTGAAGCAGGCTGTAGAGAGTGTGTACAGATCAACATTTTCAGATCTGGAAGTAGTTGTCGTAGATGACAGCACAATAAGTGAGCTGGATGATGATCTGGAAAAATATCTGAAATCAAAAGGGGTAAAATATATCAGGAGTGGAGGAAATCGTGGTGGCGGATTTTGCAGGAATCTTGGAATACAGGCTACCAGCAGTGAGTATATTGCGTTTCTGGATGACGATGATCGGTGGGAACCGTCAAAACTTGAAAAACAGATCCATTTGATAAAAGAAAAAAACGGATCCATATGTTACACCGGAGTTAGCATATGTAAAGACAGGTCAAAATCTTTCAGATATTCGTTTCATTATCCGCGATATAAGGACCACTACAGGTCAATTATGGCCAAAAATTTTATCGGAACAACATCTTCTGTTTTGGTTACGCGCAAAATAATCGAAAAAACCGGGGGCTTTGATGTAAACCTGAAGGCTCTTCAGGATTATGATCTATACATACGGATTCTTAAAAGAACCAGTGTCGAATGGATCAATCAACCCCTTATTGTCTATAATGATAACGATTTACCTGATAAAGTCTCATCCAGTACTGAGTATTATAAACAGGCAGCATTATACCTGAAAGAGAAATACAGTGAAGATCCATACTGGCCGGTATTAAAAAAAAGTTTAAAAAATATAAAACTACTGAAAATGTTTCGTTCCCGCAGATTCCTTTATAACACCCTGAGAATTATTGGAAACAGGTAATATGTGAGTATGGATTTGATCAGAATAACTCATGTTACTCATTCTTTTCTTCCTGTTACTCAAAACTGGATTTTTAATCAGATCCGGTTCAATGATGGTATAAGGTCGGCTGTAATTTGTATGACTAGAGATAATCCGATTCAATTTCCGCATCCGGAAGTTTACCCGGTTTTTAAAACATTAAATTCTGTCAATAAAATAAAAATGTTTTTTGCTCGGTTGTGGTTATGGCAGCCATATAGACAGTATGAAGACCTGATTGGAAAAACATGCCCACAGATAATTCACGGCCATTTTTCTCCTGAATCCTGCAGAATTTTACCATTAATAAAAAATACCGCCCTGCCGCTGGTCACTACTTTTTATGGCGTTGACATAAACAAGCTTCCAAGGCGAAGACAATGGAGAAAAAGATATTCTCATTTGTTTTCCAGAGGCAATCTTTTTATTGTTGAAGGCAGCCATATGGCAAATGCACTTGAAAAAACAGGTTGCCCGAAGGAAAAAATCAGGGTGATTAAAATCGGAGTAGATTGTGAACTTATAGATTCCTTTTCAAAGAATAGAAAGTCTGATTCTGAATCGATTAATTTACTCTTTGTAGGATTGGAAAGAGAGAAAAAAGGGGCTTCTGATATGGTAAAAGCATTTGTAAGGTTAGCCGCAGAATATCCCGCAGTAAATTTACATCTTATTGGAGAAGGCAAATATAAAAGTAAAATTAAAGAAACTCTTCAAAATAACGGTTTTGAAAACAGAGCCATATTTCACGGTTATGTAGGTGTAAATAGATATCTGGAACTTTTATCTGAATCTGATATCGTGATGGTTCCAAGCTGCACTGCCCATGATGGTGATACGGAAGGTGGGGCTCCTGTGGTTTGCATTGAAGCGCAGGTTGCCCAAAAACCGGTTGTCGGAACTTTCCATTGTGATATCCCCGAGATTGTTGTACACGAAAAGACCGGCTTGCTATGCCCGGAACATGATATTGACAGGTTGACAGTAAACCTGAAACTGTTAATTGAAAATAAAAAACTGAGAAAAGAAATGGGCCGCAATGCAGGCATACACGCGCGCAGAAACCATGACATAAAAAAGCAGGTAAAACTGTTGAATGAAACATATTATTCACTAATAAAGAACCCTGAAAAGACGTGAGTAAAAAATTATCAGTAATATCTCAAACCGATGCGTCCGATAAACAGTGGATCGAGATCTGCAGGAAAGTCTCATACTCTACTTTCTTCCACACTCCACTGTGGGCTGATGTATTCTGTAACAGCTCTAAAAAACAGTACGAAAAAGCTGCAAAAATAATTGAGTTCTCCGATGGTAAAACAGTCTTGTTCCCGTGCGTAACAAAAAAGGTATCTGTTCTTGTTAAAGTTACCCTTTCCATGCCGGCAGCTACATTTGGTGGTTGGTTGTCTACCGAACCGCTTCATAAAGAACACATGAAACTACTGCTCGAAAACCTGGGCGAATATAAAGATTTGATTTTGAGAGAGAATCCGTATGATCCGCATTTAAACTCCATTAATATGCACCATGCAAAAAATGACAGCACTCAGACTGTCTGTCTTGAGCAAGGTTATGATACTGTTTTCCAAAACTCTGAAAAAAGGCATCAAAGAGCTGTAAATACGGCTGTTAAAAAAGGAGTATCAGTAAAAGAAGCTGCCGGTGCTGATCAATGGTCTCAATATTACGAAATTTATCTGAAATCGATTGAACGGTGGAAAAAACGTAACCTCTTTTCCGGTGTCAGTTATCCAAAAAAATTCTTTGATTTAATCTATAATCTCGATTCTTCTCACCGGAAACTTTTTATGGCGTATGTTGAAGATGAACCGGCTGCAGGAATGTTATGCTTTTATTGGAATAATCATGCGGTTATGTGGCATGGAGCCGGTTTAAGTGAATATTTTGCATATCGTCCCAATAACCTTTTATATGACCATGCAATTCATAATGCATGTGATAACAAATTCCAGTGGTTCGACTGTAATCCAAGCGGCGGCCTTGACGGTGTGATCAGATTTAAAAAATACCTGGGAGCTAAGTTGCTAAAAAGCAGGATTGTTGAACACAGATCATGGATTAGAAATATTGCCCGATTTGCACGCAAAATTGCAACATGAGATGGTTTAAATATTATCTTACAAATAGTGATTGGGCTAATTGTTGGCACTGATCAGCCAAATACTTTTGTATTAGAATAATGGCAGCGAAACACATATCTGCCTGCAGGTATGGTACTTCGGTCACGTTTCCGCTGAGGTTCAGAACAGATCGCGAAAGCACATTTTACCAGGTGTAGATATGATACTAACCTAAAAAAAACGTTAATTATACAGAGTTTCGGTCGTTGATAAAATCAAAAACACTAAACAAGCATTAATCAAAATGAAAAAAGAAATTAACTTTCTGATAATTTTATGTCTGTTTGTCAGATGTGCTTATGATCCGGCTCCAATGCAGCCGGATGGCTTTGCAATTATTTCTGAAAAGAATATCAGCGCAAAACTTGGAGATTCTGTTCCGGTATCTGTATCAGTAACTCAACCACTCAGCAATTTAAAATTTCTTTGGAGCATTGATGGTTCGCTGAAGGAGGACACAACATCTGACAGTTGCTGCATGGTTCAGTGGTTTTCTCCGGATACTGCAAGCCATACGGTTGTGGTTCGGGCAATTGACCGGTATGGTCGGGTAACACCTGCCGAAACTGTTTTTGTAAGCATGGTTTACAGTATTCCTGAAGTTTCAATAGAAGGTCCGGATTCTCTTTCAGTAAATGATACAGCTGTTTTTACTGCTCACAGTCGGGATGATGACGGGGTGGTGGAAAAATACTTGTGGTCTGTTGATCCCCGGGATGATTTGTGGTTTACTGGCGACAATATGATGAAACATTCATGGAAAAAGGACGAATATGGAATACGGACTGTTCGTGTAAGGGCTGTTGATAATACCGGACTTTTGTCGGAAACTGATTCCATACTCGTAAAAGTTTGTGAAAACGCTCCGGCTGTTGTATTAAATACCCATGATACTATCATATATACTAATCAGGAGCTTAAACTTTATGCGCATGCTTTCGATGTAAATGGGACCATTGAAAGATTCGAATGGACTGTTAGGGGTGAGCTGGTTGATTCTGTGTCTGGCGATTCAATTACCCTGAGTTTCAGAAACAGCCAGGTCGCATCAGATACTGTTATTGTAACAGTTACCGATACTGATTCTTTACAGGCATCGGATACCGTGTTTGTAACAGTAAAAAAACCGCAGATAAGATTAACTTTTGATGATACTGTTATGCATACAGGTGAAGAACTGGTTTTAATTGCAGAATCTTCACCACCGGAAGATGAATTCACAGAGTACCAGTGGTTTATTGATGGGGTGCTTGTAGAAAATTATAGATCAGATACCTTATGTAAAACCTGGGGGCCTGCTGATGCTGGCGTGCATACAATTGTTGTGACCGGATTTGATGAAAAAAATGTCTGTTATGAACCTGATACAGCAATGTTTTTTGTCAGATGTGGTGCTCCTCAAATAGTTCCCTTGAATGATACCGTTATTTCCAGTGATGATACCCTTAAATTGAAATTTAGTGCCGTTGACAGTAACGGGATAGTTGAACAGTATCTGTGGGGTTTCTATAATGAGGGTTGGACAGATAGTTGCAGTAAACCCGAAGTCAACATCACATACCGGGGTTCAAAGGATCTGATTTTTGTCTGGGGAGCCAGAGATAATGATGGGTTAATAACAAAGGATACTGTTCAAATAGCATTTAATCGTCCTCCACAATTAAATGTAAAGTATCCGTTTGATAACGATACAGTATGGCTGGGTGAGAAAAAATGCTGTGATACTGTTTTTTGGGATTTCGAGGTAACCGACCCGGATGGCGACTCTCTGTCTGTTCATGTTTGTTGGGGATCAGATATTGATTCAATGCAGCAAATATACCCTGATGTAAATGAGTCGTATAGTGCTGTGATTGACCAGAAAGGCATTTGTAACTGGAGTATAACAATACAGGATTCTTTTGGCAATATCGCTTGTAGTAAGGGCGTTTTGACCGCAGTATTCCAGTATACCATCTGTTTTGCAGGTCATTCCATTGTTGCCGGCATGGGGGGAGATCAATATCATGGTGGTTTCCGAAAGTATGTTATAGACGATCTAAGAAATTCTCTGAAAGAGTTCGAAACAATAAAAGCTGTCGGACCGCTGGTTACTTCCTATATGAGCGGTGAGGATGATTCATGCTTTGCATATCCTAAATCAGTTGCAGAACAGATGCAGGTACTTATGCATGGGTGTCCTGAATTAACAGCCGATATATGGGTCTGGATGTTGGGAACCAACAGCCTGGGAAACTACGTTGATGCAGGAAGTGAACTGAAATATTTAATGATTCTCCTGGAAAATTCTTTTAATAGAAATCCGGATGCTCGTATCTATGTATGTAATTGCATACCTTTTGAATATGATACAGATATTAATGCTTTATACCAGACCCGTATTGGTTTTCTTGATTATTTTAACAGAAATCTCTCATACAGAATCAACAGTTTACGGTTTTCAGGATACGATATATTTGAAGTTGACGCAAACCGCTTATGGATGAATAATGAAAATTTACCAGATTCAGCTTTATACTATGATCCTGTTCACCCGAATCAGAATGGGTATGAAAAGCTTGGTAAAGAAATTTTAAGAGTCATGCGGGATTCTGTTCCAGGAGTGATACCAGAAATAAATATTGAAAATTGAATCCGATTTAAGTTAAAAAAAATTCGGTAATCAGACTTTTGTATTCTCAACAACCAGTGTCCCTGCCGATATTTCCAGCAGAATATACAAACATTTATTAGATACTGGATCTGATATTGAAATCTGGATGCTTCTTCCATAATTGTATGAATGATAAAAGTTCCTTAATGAAAGATATTAATTGAGAACATCATATTCTAATTTTCACCTATTTTATAAAAAATGAGGGTTCGCTTATACAGGGATTCGTTTATTCATAAATTGGTTATTGCTGCAAGATGGAAATATTTAAAATGGCGGAATTCAAGACAGGGAGGGATCTGGTAAATGAAGTCGAGCATTGGATTTCTGGTATGTGCGAATGTACTTTCCGGCTGCAGGGCAGAAACAGGGTTTGTAAATTTGCAATATGCTTTTGAAACCGTTTTGTAAAACAAGCTTTCTACGAAATTGTGTGTATGAAATTTAAAATTGTTAATTATCAATAATTTAAACGCTTAATAAAAGAGGTTTGGATGAGAAAAAACAGAAGAATTTCAATTATGATTTCTTTGTCAGTTTTCATATTGTTTATGTTGTCGTTTGCTCAAACTCCGGTCGAATTGAACGGAAAACTGCGTGTAGATGGTAGCAAGATTGTTGGTGAACATGGTAATCCTGTACAACTTATGGGTATGAGCATGTACTGGACTATCTGGGGCCCGGAGAAATATTATACCGAAGAAACTGTGGACTGGCTGGTTGAAGACTGGAATATTGATCTTATAAGAGCTTCAATGGCTGTATCAGAAAACGAGGGTAGATCAGGATGGATAGCTGATAAAGAAAAACATTATGGGTTTGTAGAAACCATAATTGCAGCAGCAGTTAAAAATGGAATATATGTAATAATTGATTGGCATACGCATGAGATTCACACTGAAGAAGCCGAAAATTTTTTTGCATATATGGCCGAAAAATACAAAGATTGTCCGAACATAATATGGGAAATCTTTAATGAACCAACTACCCAGAAATGGACAGATATTGCTCAGTATCATGAAGAAGTTATAAGCGTCATAAGAGAACATAGCGACAATCTCATTCTCGCTGGAACAAGGACCTGGAGTCAGCGGGTTGATGAAGCTGCAAAGAGTCCGCTTTCTGATGATAATACGGCCTACGTATTACATTTTTATGCAGGAACACATGGCTCTTCACATAGAAAAACAGCGGAAAGTGCAATGGAGCAGGGAGCTGCGATATTTATATCAGAGTGGGGAACAACGGATGCTGATGGCGGCAATAAAGATTCAATAGTATATACAAAGGAAAGTGAAGAATGGATAATATGGGCTCTGGATAATAATCTAAGCATGGCCAACTGGTCGGTTTGCAATTTAAGAGAATCTTCTGCCATCATTAAGAGAGGAGTTTCTGCTCTTAGCGGGTGGGATCCGGAAACTGACCTGAGCGAATCCGGAATGTTTGTACGACAATGGATACGTGAAATTAACGATGAAAAGTATGGTGAAGGACCGGTAAGGCTGGTAATAAAGACTAAAGGTCCTGGAAGTGTAGAAGTCTCACCACAGAAAGAAGAGTATGAAAAGGGCGACATTGTTACATTAACAGCCGCTGAAGGCGAGAATGGAAAATTTCTGCACTGGAATGGTTCTGTGAAAGGTGAAGAGAGGAGTACATCTGTCGAGATGAATTCAACCAAAAGGATAACAGCAAAATTCCTGGATCTTGAAGCACCGTTGATTGTAAATGGAGACTTTTCGGACAGTGTTTACGGATGGACATGGTATGTCAATACTTCTGCGGAAGGCAAGGCAAAATTGACAATTGAAAATAAACAGGCTCTGGCGGATATTGAAGACTCGGGAACTGTTTGCTGGAGTGTACAGCTGTTTCAGGGTGATATTGTTCTTGTCGATAATTACCGGTATGAATTAAAGTTTGAGGCCAGGGCGGATTCTCCCAGAGATATTGTTGTTGCTGTCAAACGTAATGGCGGTGAGTATGATGAATATGCTGCTGATACAATTTCGCTTGGAACCGAATTCGACATGTACAAACTTGAATTCGTGAAAACTGAAACAGATCCGGATTCAAGAGTCGAGTTTAATTTTGGTGAGTTCAGTTCAGAAAATGTATATCTGAAAAATGTTGAATTTGAACTTGTTGATACCCTTTCAGCAAAAAAGTTTCGTGTTCCGGAAAAAGGAGACAGGGGGGCTTTCAGTTTTAATAGAAAGATTTCAAATTCACTTGTATTTCTGAATTTTGAAACAAAAGGTATCGGCAATTCCGTTTTGAAAATATTTGATCTGAAAAGCCGGCTGATACAGAAAAATCGCGTTAATGG
>DATGNN010000343.1:0-3959 GCA_035306725.1 Chitinispirillaceae bacterium
TGCTGCCCCAAAGACAGCGGGTACATATATGCCAACGATCACTGGGAGCTTGATTCAGATGTGCCTATCGTAAATTGTTACGGACGAATGTCTACTGTTCCTGGTATCAAGTTTCAACTTGTGGCAAAATCCTCAGATAACAGCCTTCCCGATCCATTAACCGATGGAAATGTTATTCTTGAAGATGCAATTCGTGAACCAATATTTTCTTTTGATTTTACAGATGACGATCTGACCATTCAACAACTTTCCCAAATTGCCTGGGCAGCATACGGATGTACTCCTCACTATATATCTACCAAAGCCGGCCTTACTGTAGCTTCATGGAATGCTCAATATTACCTGACAGGACATATTTATATCATTACTTCAGATTCTGTATTTAAATTTCACATGCGTAATTCTTCCGGTGAAACCAGCTCTCAGGATCACCGCATAGAACTTGTCAAGTCTGGAGATTGCAGATCGTTACTAAGAGAAGCATCCGGTCGAATCTCACAAACTGCTCCTGTATACTTTATCTTTTGCGCTTCAAGCACAGACCGTCCCCGGCTTCTTGAAGCAGGTTATTGTGGATCAAGTGCATTACTTCAGACTACATCCTTAGGTCTTGGAGGACATTACTGCGCAAATTTCAACGACAGTGAAAGAAATGCTATTAAAAATGTAATCGGGGTACAGTCAAATATCCAGCCTTTGCTGATTTTTGCAGCTGGGAAGCAAATAGAAACCTCCATTTCGCCTTTGAACAAAAATTACCAGGATATCTCAAAAATTGAAACCAGACCAAACCCGTTTCATTCTTTTGTGTCTGTCTCTTTTTCATTTTTATCTGCACAAAGAGTTGAAGCAGCAATTTTTGATACAGCAGGAAAAAAAATCAGAAACCTGTCAACAGGTAATAAAGTCAATACAAGTTTTTCTCTGCTCTGGGATGGATGCGACCGAAATGGAAACATGGTAAAAGCCGGCACATATATTTGCAGAATTACACACAACAGCAAAACTAAATCAATTCTTCTCCATAAAGTTTAAGCAAAAGTATAGCACAATCTTAACCTTGTTTGTAATTGAATGTGTGTATCATTTCTGCTTTATTAATAAGACTCCTCCCAATTATCTTCCAGGCTAAAAAAATACAGTTTTAATAGCTGTATGTTTTTTACCGGACTGTTTTAACATTGTATTATATTGAATTCCGGGCTATTAAGAATTTATAGCAGAAAATTCTCGAATAGAAAGGAGAATGCAGAATAACTTTTCAAAGCAATATGTTTTTACACAACAGGAGGAGTTATACATATGACTGAAAAAAAGGTTGGTTGCACCCGTCCTGCGGGTGGAACAGTAGGAGAGAAGATCTCTGAGAAGAAAAAAGAAAACATAATTGAGAAAACGGAGGAAAAGAATATGATTAAAGTTGGAAAAAAAGCTCCGGATTTTACTGCTCCGGCATACCATAACGGACAGTTCACCAGTATCCAGCTTTCACAATTTTTAGGGAAATGGGTAGTTCTTTGCTGTTATCCAGGTGATTTCACCTTTGTCTGAGCTACCGAAGTCTCTGCGGTCGCAGAGAAGTATCCGGAATTTCAGAAACTTGGAGTTGAAGTATTATCAATGAGTGTTGATTCTGTATTTGTGCATAAAATGTGGAATGACACAGAACTTTCAAAAATGGTTGAAGGCGGAGTAAAATACCCAATGCTTTCTGATGCAGGCGGAAAAATTGGAACTGCTTACGGGATCTATGATGAAGATGCAGGTGTTGAGACCCGTGGAAGATTTTTAATCGATCCTGATGGTATTGTTCAGGGATTTGAGGTTCTTACACCACCAGTAGGCAGAAATGTTAATGAAACGATTCGCCAGATTCAGGCATTTCAGCTTGTCCGTAACAGTAAGGGTACAGAAGCCACCCCGTCAGGATGGAAACCTGGAAAAATGACACTGAAACCAGGTCCGGATCTTGTTGGTAAGGTTTGGCAAGTCTGGAAAACCGATAATGCGTTTGATGATTAATTAGCCAAAAACGCGGCAGCCGGGTAATCTTTTTTACCCGGCATAAAGGCAAAAATTGTCCTCTCTGATTTACCATTTTCCCGATATCCAGCTTTGCCAAAAAGGTGAAACCCTGAATTTTTACTAGAAATATTTATTTATCCGCACCAAATAAAATTTTATAAAACATTTATTATTATGCGCTTATAATTTTAGCGTTTAAATTATTTTGTCCTGCCCGATTTTTATTATTTGAATAAGTGCTGATCGGGGGTATAATTAATTTATAATCATCTCCTAATAAAAGCCTGATAACAAAACGAGATATTATGAGTAATGAGCATAATATTTGTAATTATAGATATGGCAGGAGGTAATATGAATTTTCAACCATGTAACATACTGTATCTTGTTATGCTGTGTTTCTCTTTTTTGATGATCGTGCGCTTCCCTGGTTACAATCGTTCAGATCGCGAGCCACGAGAATGAATTCAGAACAATTAATTTTTATGCAGATTCAGTGACAGGCAGGGATCACTGAATCTGCATAAAACATTGTATTCCAGCGCATTGGCCGTACTCACTAAAAACATGGATCAGGTGTAATCTTAATCACACCTGTAACTGTGATCCACAGAAGATTCTACACTGGCTCTTAACACGTCAGGTAATGATATCACCCAAAACGAAACTGAATTTTTCTTTCACTATCTTACTTTATTATAAATCGTCTGTTCCGTTTTATTTTCCCATCGGATACATTTATAATAAAAATTCCTCTCCCAATCTTTTTTTTGTCGATTAAAATCGTATTTTCATTGGCTTTCAGGCTTATTGTTTCTGATAAGATTTTTTTTCCTGCAAGGTCAAATATTGAAACTTTTAAAGGTTTTTCGTTTACATCAGTTAAGTTGAGTGTAAATTTCAATTTTGACCTGTCTGCAATTTCATGATAATTAATTTTGTGAGGATTTGAACGCCTCTTTTTCTGTTTAATAATCGAATTTGAACCCCAATCAAACATTTCAACCATTTCGCCGGTTAAAAGGGCTTCAAGACTGTTTGAAAGATAAGAAAATGATGCGTTCCAGTTGATTGTAACCTCATTTGTAGCATAACTGCAATAATGATCAATATATGAAGTAGCATCGTATTCAATATAGTTTTCACATCCCCAGAGTTCAGTTATATCCTGGCCACCTGTGTGTGGTCCCCCTACAAGAAAGCCTGGAACAGGTGCAGCAACTCCATCGGCATTCATTATACGATGATGAGGATTAAGGGGGGATTTTCTTCCAAACCCTGTTACATAACAAATATTAAGAGGATTGCGTCCAAGCAGGTAATCAAGCTGTGAAACGGCGGCATCAAGATATTTTGTATCCCTGGTAAGATAATAAGCATGAAGTAGAACTACTCCCTGATTTGCGGCCATACTGTTACTACCCCAGATAAAGTCTGTTTCCGATGATCGCATTGACACCCCATATCCAAAATTCTGGTTTTCGACAAGTGTATCTGCCATTTTTATTAAACGTTCACAAGACATATTTACAATAGCACTATCGTACATGCTCCTGTTGGCTGCTATTGTAAACAGACCGAGACCTGCTGTGTATTGCCAGTCCGGAACACGGATTGTATCCGGTAAGCTGGTCAGATATGACTGGTAATCCCGGGATCCTGTCGCAGCCTGCAATTGTGCTGCAGCCCAGAAAAACTCGTCTTCAAGATACCCATTTTTATACTCACCAGTATTAACCTCTGGTGGTTGAACATAATAAACTTCAGGATTAGACTGTGCCCATGAAAAAGATCTTTTAGCAGCATCTAAACACTGCTCTGCAAACGTCGGATCAAATTCAGAGTAGACATTACTTGCTTTAGCCATTACAGCAGCAAAATTCAGTGCTGCTGCGGTTGTTTTCATATATACGAATCGTTCTGAGCTACATTCA
>DATGNN010000344.1:0-4988 GCA_035306725.1 Chitinispirillaceae bacterium
TTGTCCATGATTTTTGTAATCATGTCTGCAAGATGCTGTTCATTTTGAAAGATCTCTTCACTGAATATGACTGATGCCAGCGTGGGTTTTTGGTGAAATGCGGCAAAATGCATTTCAATAAATTTTTGAATTTTATCAATGCCCGATAGGTGTGTATAAATAATATCATTTACTAAAGTTTGTTTTCCAATCGAAAATGTATCCTGTATGGCTTCAAGAATTGACGATTTATTCTCGAAATGACGATAAATTGCAGGTTCTGAGATACCGATTCGTTTCGAGAGGTTTTTCATGGTTAATTGCTGTATTCCACCTTGTGCAATTAACTCAATTGCTGCATCAATAATCTGTAATTGCCTGTCTGTATATTCGTTCATAATGAAATCCGCTCCAATGTTAGTTAACGATCACTAACATATCAAGAAATTACTACAAGAGCAATGCAGTGTCAATGTTTTTAATTTTTTTGATGGGGGGGTGTGGAACCGCTTCTGTTTCTAAATTGGCAAAACACAGATAATACTCTTCACCATGACCGAGATTTGCAATTGGGTCATTGGTAAAACTAATTTAATATAATTATATGCAGAGCAGGCTTGTTTTATAAAAGGAAAGGTAGCGCGGTGTTTTTAAAAATATTAGAAGTTCCAGAAAAAGGAACTCGTTTACAGAGCGTACTCGTTATTATAGCTTTCGCCAGTTTTTTTTATATCAATCTATCAATTGCTGCAGACAACGGTTCAACCGAGTCTGTTTTAGAAAGCAGTGTTCAGTTTACCGGGCCTGTTCTTTTAAAAGAGGAGACAATTCAATATCCGTTGCAGCTTCTTAAAGAAGGAGTTGAAGGTACAGCTAAAATCCATCTGGACATTACCAAAACCGGAGTTGTTTCTGATTGTCAAATTGTTGAAGGGCTTCATCGTTTGCTTGATTCTTTGATCTGCTTATCCGCACTAAATTATCAGTTTTCACCGGCTTTAGAAAATGACCTGCCTGTTGAATCGACTGTTTTACTGGAAATAGTATTTAATCAGGACAGTATTATCAAATCGTTTGAATCAGGAAAACCTGATATTGAAGGACATATTCTGGATCGGTTCTCACATAAACCTGTTAATGGGGCAGCTGTGGGTATCGTTTGTAAGAAACCGGTTCAGGATAAATTCCTTAAGATTCCTCTGAATCACTATTTTGAGCTTATAGGCAAAATTAAAGGTCAATATTATACTAATGGTAAAATTATGACAAAAACTGATCCGAGCGGGTATTTTTCTTTCAGATTACTTCCGGAATCACCCTTAACAATTGGGGTTGCTGCACCTGGTTACAAATCTGCAGTTTTCGAAGAACATCCCAGGAGTTCATCAAAGACACGTGTGACTTACATGATTGATTCGGATAATGATGTTTCTTCTGAAGAGATTACAGATTCGATATGTGAAATAAAGGTATACGGTACAGTTAAAAGCCGTGAATCTGTAGATATTGATCAGCGAGAACGTACTATTGGATTAACTCATTACGTAAGCAAAATAGTACTAAGTCATCCTGCTCTCAGACAGATTCCCGAGTCTGGATCAGAAATGTTGGTAAGGTCTGCCGGTCCTTTTGATAACAGATATTTAATTACGGGCATACCCATGCTGGCTCCGTTTCATTTCGCAGGACATCATTATACCAGTCTTGATGGTCTGATGATAACTTCACTGAAAAATATTGATATCATTACCGACCGGCTGGCCGGAAAGTATTCAGACGTAAATGGAGTAATTGTCAGGGCTGATCCTGGTGTTTATCGAAGTGAAGTGAAGCACGCGAGATTGCGACCGGAATTATCTGTTGATTATAGTAATGCCGGACAGAATTTCCTGCTATCTTTCCCGTTTAATAGAAAAAGAAAGAATTTTGTCCAGCTTGCTTTAACCAGATCAGAATCAAATACCTTAAAATGGTTCAAAATTCAACGGCCCGATGTCTACAATCCCGACCTTGGACCTGGTTATCCTCTTAATTATAGCGACATTACCCTTACAGGAGCTTTTAATACAGAAAAATACAGAATAGCTCCATTTTTGTGGTTAGCTTATGATCAATACGATAAAAAGGATTCACAGATTATACCCTGGGGGATGGGCAGTGTCCGGTTTTCTGATAATAAAGAAAATGGATTTTCTTCAGTTATAGGCGGCTCAAAACAGTACTATATAAAGGGAAAACGTTATGGAAATATTTACGAAACTTTTACCAGTTTAACGAGTGGATATTTTAATACAGAGAAAAAAAAATTGTTTAATGGAGTAGTGGACCTTGATATTGGCTGCTCTTTTTCGGGAATGAAGTGGGCGGGTAAGTTGACTCGAAAAAGTGACACTGACAATACTGGTACTATTCTCCTTGAACGATCCGGCCTTGAAATAAATGCAGAAGTTACGGGTGCTATGCAAAAAAAAATAGGTGATCTGGAAACAGGTCTCGACATTCTGGGTTCCCTGATTTTTTATGAGAATAAACCGGATATTCTTGGTGATGCAGGAGTTTATGCTAACTGGGAAAAAGGCAGATTCGTTTTTGGTATACATTCAGGCAAAGTAACATCACGTCCTGATATCAGGGGTCTTCCAGATGAAAAATTCCGAAAGGAACATTTAAGCACATATTTAGTTTCTGCAAATGCCGGCTGTTTTTTCAATAAAAAAAATATGGATTTTTATATTGAGCCTTACCTGAGAATTCAACCGGCATGTCCGAGAACTAACCCATATACCAGCACCTGGAAAAATAATAGTTCCACAAAGCTTCTTGCCTACGGTGTAGATTTATCAGGAAACAGCAGAATCTTTAAGTGGATGGATCTTACATGGGCATTTAACGCAGCCCATGGTTACAGAGATTCATCAGGCGTGAAACTTCCTTACGAATGGGATGTGCCATGGACTTTAAGGGGGGGAACATGTATTAATGCTGGTGAACATGTAAGTTTGATGCTTGATGGTATTATTTCGAGCGGTTTGCCCTATTTTGATCTGGGAAACCGCGGTAAATTATCGCGAATCCCTGTACATTATAAGCGGATCAATTTTGGATTTGATTACAGGCTAAACAATATTAATCATCGTCACATTACCCGATTCGATGTCTATTTTCGTGCAGAAAATCTCTTAGATAAAGGAAATGTTCATGATTATTACTGGAATAATGATCTCGAGCAATTTCCAATAATATTAAGGCCATTGCTGATACAGATAGGAGCCCGTTTCGGTTTTTGTTTATAGTACCTAAAACAGACAATTCCTTTACGCGAGTCTTTTTTGCGGACATTGATATTAAGAATCAGATCCAGAACGCTTAATAGGATTACGATTACGACAACGACAACGATTGTAGCTTTTTTTCTTCATTCATAATTCAAATTTACAATTTTTTCATGACCTTCACAGTCATAAAACGCTTTATGTGGCAGTGTGCCGCTGTGCAGGGCATCATACATTAATTGTCCGATTAGGTAGTAATATCTCACTTGTTCATGATTACACAGTGATCATGAACTCAAGAACTTTCGATTGTGTCTGATCTGCATTCCGAGTCTATAATTCAAAATTTTGCAAACAACGAATCAAGTGCGATCACAAATTTAACTCCGGGTACCGAGTCCGACCGGGACTCGAAAGTGAACATAAAAAAATACCTTCAAAATGAGTATATATAATGCTGTAATGTATACATTCTGTGTACGAAAAAATCTGGTGCATATTATCATAAAAAGCATTTGATAATCAAGTTAGGTATATTGTGTATATAATTGAATAATCAATAATATGTTTTTTTTCATATTTCCAGCGTTCAAAAAACCTCAGGTAATATTTTCGATAGCATAAATTTTACACTGTTTCAAAGGGGGGGAGAATCGTGAAAATTCTGCATTTAGTCTTAATGGTTTTTTTTGTCAGTTATGCTTTTGCAGCAGATACTGATGATTATCAGATTTCAGGCGTAGTAAATGAAAGAGGTGGAGGTCCGCTCGAAGGAGTTAACGTTTTGCTTAAAGGCAAAAATGTTTCTATGGTTACCGGAGCTGATGGGGCATTCGAGTTTACTTCTGTTGCAGTCAGGATGAATGTACCACAGAAACAAACATTATCATTTACATTACGTGGAAATTCGGTTGCATTTTCACCGGGTGCAGGCAAACTTGATGGTAATGTGGCTGTCTTCTCCGGAAACGGTAGACGTATTGCATCTACCAGTTTTTCAGGCCTGAATCCTGCAACAGAACAAATTACACTTCCTCAGCTTGTTTCAGGTATTAATATCATTCGTGCAACTGTTAATAATACCATCCATACCTGTCAGCTTATGCGATTGGGAAACAAGTTACATCTGATTAATAACCATGTCAGTTCCCGTTCAGGAAATAGTTTTACTCTCGCTAAAATGGCAGCAGAATCGGAAGCTGTTGATACATTGGTTGCCACCAAAGAGGGGTTTCAAGAAGCTATGTTACCTGTTGAATCGTATATGCTCAGTGATGTTTCGATCGAAATGGACAGTACCTTTAAGGGTGGGGAAATAATGTGGGGCAAGAAAGAAAATCCTACTGCCCACTGCAATGTAGGCGACTTGCCTGGATATAATGAACTCTCGCCTGATTCCAAGCTGCCGGATCCATTCATGAAGCTGGATGGGACACGTATCACAGACAAGAGCGAGTGGGCATGCCGTCGTGAAGAGATCCTTCAGCAGATGTTTGAATATATTTATGGCGACAAGCCAATTCCTGCTGATGGTTCGGTTTCAGGTACGGTGAGTTCCAACAAGATTTCCGTAGAAGTCAATGAAGGCGGAAAGAAATGTTCATTCAGTGCATCAGTGAAAATGAATGGTGCGAGTCAGCCGGCGCCGGCACTTATTTCATATGGCTCCATGGGAGGGGTGTCAGCTCCAAGCGGGGTGGCACAGATAACATTTAATGCCATTGAGGAAACAGGTGG
>DATGNN010000345.1:0-20212 GCA_035306725.1 Chitinispirillaceae bacterium
ACCATGTAAATTAATATAGTTAAATTTTATGGAAAGAAAAATAAAGGATCTTTTATTCAACCCACTTCATTGTATTCAATAATTTTTAGTCTTTGATTTTATTTCTGTAAAAATAGTTCTTTACAGGACCAAACTTTTTTAAATCTTCTTCAATTTCTACTCTTTTGCCCACTGTAGCAATAATTAACTTTTCGTAAAAAAAAGTCTTTTTTATCGCTGAATTAACCGAATCAAGACTAATCTCCGAGATTAATTCATTAAAATTCTCCAAATAAGAATAAGGACGTTCAAGATATTGCAACCACAGGATTTTTTCGACCAGGTTACTTATTCCTTCAAGCTGAAAAGCCATATTACCGGTAATAAATTTTTTAGCCTTCTCAAGTTCTTCTTCCTCAATCCCATGCTCACAGAATTCTCTGAATACCTCCATGATTATTGCCATTACCTCTCCAACATGATTATTCTGTGTTGAAGTAGCAATACGAAATACCCCAAATTCCCTCTCTGAGATAATTTGAGAATTAATCCCATACGTTTTCCCACATACAGACCTTATTTTTGCCATAAGCCTTGATGAAAAATTTCCACCCCCAAGGATATAATTGGAAAGTATGATTTGATTTCTCAGAGGATTAACTTCACCCAAAACAGGATGACCTGCGATTATGGTAGTCTGCGTCAAATCCGGCTTATCTATTAAACGTATTGCTTTGCAATCAGGTGCAATTGATGATGCATAACAGCCCTGTTTCTTGCCATTCCCCTTCCATTTAAGAAGTAAATCGTTCCACTTATTTTTAAACTCACTGGGAACGAAATTTCCTGCAACAACAAGAGTACTGTTTTGAGGTTTAAAGTTCTCCCTGTAGAAAGAAACGATATCTGTAAATTTGATTTTTTTCAGAGTATCTTGTGAAACAAAACGACCGGCCGGATGTTGAGACCCTGCCAACTGTTTATAAAAATGATGACTTGCGATAATATGAGGATCAACTATTTCAGCTTTCAGCGCAGTGACCATTTCACGCATTAATCTGTTATATTCACTTTTATCAAACTCTGGCTTATAAACCATCTCCCAGAATACCGGAAATATCTCCTCCTCAAATTTCGAGAGCATCCGGATTCCGATTCTCATAAACTCTTCACTCACATCAGAAAAAACTGAAACGCCCCTGTTTTCGAGCTTATCTGAAATTTCTTCAGCGGTATATTTCCCGCTTCCCTTTTGTAAAAGATTCAAAGTGAGCTCAGAAAGACCCTCCATACCGCAAATATCACTAAATTTACCAAAAGGCAGCTGAAGAGTAATTAAAAGGCCATCCTGCTCCCTGTCTGGTAAAAGAATAACTTTTAACCCGTTTTCCAGACAATACTCGTCAACTGGGGGAAATCTGTAATTCTGCTCCAAATCAATCCCTTCCAAAAGCTTTTTTAAAGAATCGACGAAACAAACCCGCTGCAAATAAAAACAGATTGGTTTTTTCAGGTTTTAGATATAATACATGACATGATTCGTTTTTCCAGTAGTTTCTGGCGATTTCAGTCAATTCACCAGTATCTATACTTTTCAGAGTGTTCAATCTTTTAACCCAAAGGGAATAGTTTCCTTCAATACATTCACTAAAACCGATATGGTGACAAATATTTTCTACTGAATAAAGCTCAAATGTATGATTTGTTAAAACAGTATTTTTTACCTTTTCCATTTCCTGAGCATTTATACCTTCATTCCTGATACGATTTATCTGCATTTTCAATGCGGCTTCAATTTTCCCGGCCGGGATATCAGGTGTAAAAGCGGCAAAAAACATTGACATTCCGGCTCTTTTCAACAAATTATTTATACCGCCTGCCATAACAGCCAGAGATTCTTTTCTTACAATTTCTTTATGGATTCTGCTGCTTTCACCGCCTGAAGCAACCATTTGAAGAATTTCCAGAGCAATTGCATCCTTATGGGATGACGGCGGTGCCGGATATCCAATCATCAGGATCGGAACATCAAATTTTACCTTATGAACCATTCTGTTTGCAGGAGCATACAGATGATCACCAAACTCTAATTTCCGCTTTTCAATATTCCTCTGTTCTTTATCACCAAATATACGCTCAACCTTATTCTCTATTACATCCTCATCAAAATCACCAACAATTACCAGAACCGCATTATCCGGAGAATACCAATTAGAATAATACTGCCTTAAATCTTCCACAGTCATTGAATTAAGATCATTTAATGTTCCAAGCGGACTTATTGCATAAGGATGACCTTTAAAAAACTCCTCACGAAATTCCAGAACTGCTTTTGCAACAGGATTATTCAAATAGGTATGGTACTCTTCAATTATCACTTTCCGTTCAGTTTCAAACAGATCCGGATCCAATGTTAATTTATCCATACGATCCGCTTCAAGCGCAAGAACAAGATCCAGTGAATCATGTGGAACACTGTTTATATAAGCGGTAACATCCTCGGTTGTAAAAGCATTGCAATTCCCACCCACCTCATTTATCATCTGCGCATGCTGTTCCGACCTGTAATTATCCGATCCTCTGAACATCATATGCTCAAGTACATGTGAAATTCCACGAATTCCATCACTCTCACATATACTTCCCACCTTATACCAAACCTGTACTGCTACTATAGGTGCCTGCGGCTTATTTAAATAAACAAGCTTAAGCCCGTTTCTGAAAGTTTTCTCGGTAATTTTATGAAGCATTTTAAGGATTAATCTCTAAAAATGATGAGTACTCCTGTTCCAGAATTTCTAATATATATCCAAACAGTTCCTCTCCAAAAGAAGAATCATACCTCAACAGGTCTTCTGAAGTGCCTCCTGACGGAAACAGTTTTCTGAATTTTACAGGATCCCTTCCCCTTTTTTCCCATCTACTGTAAATTTTTCGATCGGGTAATCTGTGAGATTCATTGTCATTAAATTCCGAAAAAAGTTGTGGTTTAAGAAACGCTGTCATAGAAAGTATTGATTTCTGTGATCGCCCAAGCTCATTTGATGAAATATGTTTTGAAATGAACGACCCTATTCTCTTGTTTTTCTGCCAGTCAAAAAAGCCTATGCAATCTTCTTTTTTCAATCGATTAATTCTTTGCGCAACAATTTCAATATATTTATTGTTATCAGGAATCGAATTTATAAACAGTATTCGTTTAAACCCCTGGAACAACCAATCATGGCATATATTCATCAAAAAGTTGATAAACGTGCTGTGATGAAGTGATGCACAACCGGGAAAAGCTTTGAATGCTCCGGTACAACTGTAATTAATATCCGGTGCACATATTACATTCAGCCTTAAAGACAATTCCCGACAGATAAAGTAACTACAAATCCCGGCAGATCCAAGCGCACCACTTTTTCCGTAAGTTTCCAAACCACCAAGCGGTACAACCAAACAAGGAATACGTTTTAAATGATCCTCTATCTGTCTGTAACTCATCTCTGCCAAAAAAAGAGGATGTTGAGATTCTGACTTTATTAAATACTTGTTACACATGCAGATTTACCCCATCCCTTCTTTACCAGGAGTTTCTCAAGCTAATCAGATATCAAAAATTGATTTGTTACCTGTCTTATAATCATAATCAATGTTGAAAAACTTAAATCGTTGGTATTGCTCAAACTCTGATTGAGAAAATCTCAACCCGGTTACAATTAATCATACAAGGTCTTGTAATGATAACATCGTTGGATCAAGCAACAGGCCGAATCCCATCATAAAAGCACTGAGAATAGTCCACTCAATTCAAGTCAGATAGTTCAGATGCTGATCAACTAAATAGCGATCAACATAATCACCCCACACCAAATCATACAGCTTTTACCTGGTTGTTGTATTCTTGTTCTCAATACAGCAAGATTAACAACAAAGGCTTTAAATCAGTTTATTTAAATGACTTAAAGCCTTTATTATTTTAATCGGAGTGAGAGGATTTGAACCTCCGACCACTTAGTCCCGAACCAAGTGCGCTACCAGACTGCGCTACACTCCGAAAATGAGCCTGTACAAAAAACTAATAATGAAACATTGTTCAGAAGCGATAAAATAGATTTTTAGCAACCGTTTAAGCAAACTAAATCAATACATCCGTTTCATGCTCCCGGTTTGATCTAATTTGTTTTTAGCAGGTGAATGAGGGACTTTCAGTCTACCAATAAAATTCGAATAATCTTTCTAAAAATCTGCCCGTTAAAAACCGTATCCAAAGTATCTGATCCTTCAATTTTTTCCAATCATTATAGTGCGAGGTCAACTGTAGCAAAAAGAAAGAAAATTATAGAAATTTCAAATGATCAGATATTTTCAGTTTCCATTCTGATACTGTTTTTGAATGACTCGTAACTGACTCCTGTTATCTTGTTGAAAGTAATTAAAAATTCTTCGGTATCTTTAAAACCGGTTTCGTACACCAGCTCATCAGCATCTGCTTCCCAATTCTTGTTTAATAAAATTCTGGCTCTGTTTATCCTGACCTGATTTGTGAATTCTTCTATACTCATTCCCAGCTCTTTTTTAAAAAGTGCCTGTAAAAAAGCTTCTCCTGTCACCAGTTCATCACATACCATTTCAGGTGTCAGGCTACTGTCTGTAAACTTACGTTCAATCAGCCTGCAAGCCCTCTGCACCTCTTTATCCATTACTGATAAGCGAGTGGTTGTCATAAAACGTACCCTGTCCTGTTTCTGAAAATAAAAAATTATTGTTGCAAGTATTACAGTTACAGAAACAAGCAAAACAATTAATTTTACTCCATAATGACGCAGAGTTTTGATTTTTTCAGTAAAACATTTTAGATTTTCAACAGAATTAAGTAAAAAATCCTGAAAGTATTGCTTTGCAAAAGATGGTTTTCTTGTTTTGTTCAGACCAGACTCATCTGCTTGCGAATCGTTCGTTTCTTTCGAATTATCTGCAAAACCAATATTTTCCGACCTGGGAACACTGTCATCTGTCGGCAAAGTATCTGCAGAGAGGATAATTGAAACTGAAAAAAGCAGCAATATCGTTTTCAGAATATTATAAATCAGTTTTCTGTACACCGTTTCATCTGTTCTACAAGTAAGGCATTGTAATTTACACCTAAAACTCCGATTTTTGCATTTAACCGGTTGCAAAATCGCTCCATTTCATCTAGTGATCTGTTTTTCGAATCAACCCATAGCTGCTTTAATGATTTTTCATTCAAAACTTCATTTGTAGCAATCTCAAAATGCAGTTTATCATTCTCTGAAACCCGTTTATATGCATCCTGTATCATCTGGACGATTTCAGAATATACAGTCTGGTTAAACCTCTGTCTTAAAAGTTTGATGTTGTTTGAGAGATGCTCACAAAAAAACCTGCTGTTAAAAACATAATGGCGTTTATTTTTATACACCGTGTTATCATAATAATATTCACCAATTATTCTGCCCTTGGTTGTTTTAACCACAGATTTCGGGAAAACAGGAGGTTCAATTATTTTCTTTGTAATCCCGGAATTATCGGAAATTTCTGACTGTATAAACTGAGGCTCTTTGTACTCAACCTGTGGAGAATCGAACTCTTTTTTGGCGTTATTATCCCTGTTTTCATAATCTGGTGCTGGTTCTTCATTAATTTCGCATTCCGATTGTCCCAATTCATTTTTCTGACTTAAAATAATCTCGTACAATCCGTTTACAATTTCATTTTCATTATTATCAAGTTCACATTTAAGCTGTTTCTCAATAAGTAACAGTTCCTGTTCCTTTGTTTTCAAAGTTTCCAGTTTCGAATTCAAGAGCTCAAGCTCTTTTGTACAATCAAGGATCTGCTGTTTTATTGATGCGACTTCTTCATCACGCCTGCGCTTTTCCTCGAGAAGATTTCGTGAATCCATACTCACTTTCTTGATCTGTTCCTCTTTGGTGCGAAGGATGTCCATTTTTTCCTGATAATAGTTGATTAATAAATCCAGCGTTTTGCTGCTCTCTGATGTCAGATTTTTTTTCAGATTCCATAGCTGATCCAGAGCAATTTTTGCATTTTCTTTTTCATTCAAAAGCAGCTTATCTGCTATATCACACATATTCTCCGATACAGCAGCTGCTTTTGCATCAAGAAGAATCGAATAAAAACGGTTCGAATCAATCGAGCTGTTTTCCATTCCGAAAACTGACTCAGGAATGCGATCTACTCTTCTCATTTCATAACCGCCTTTCTTTTACCTTTAAACCTGTAAAACTTTTTTTAATAACATTCAAGAAGCCTGTCTTTTGATGATTGAGCAAGAGAATCAAATATTTCCTTTAAATCGGGATATTGATTGAGTTCATCCAGATTAGTAAACCCATTTTCCAATGCACGAACCAGAAATCTTTCAGCGCGAATTCTATGCCCCCTCAACGCTTCAATTCTTGCCAAAAGAAACCAGCAATCATAACTTTCAGGATTTTCTTTAATATAGTTTTGTATTTGCTGTTTTGCCTTAAATATCTCATTTTTTGCCAGAAATGCACGCCAAATCAAGCCATATGCAGCATCGTCCGGATTTTCCATACTCTGAATATATTTGATCACCTGATCATGTAATCCCTTTTCCAGTGCATATCGAGCCAACCCTTTTCTGATTGTATCGGTCTGAGTTACACTACATAATTTTTTATAAATTTCTGTGGTTTCTTCTGTATCAATCCCCTTTTTCTGAGATATCAACAATTTTTGTAGATCAAGCAGATCTGCAGTTCTGCCAAGACGATCGGCCTGCGCAAGTATTTCTTCTGCTTTTGACAACTGATTAAATTCGTAAAGGATCTCAATGCTCTGGGCCAGTATTTCATCACTAAGCCTTGGAAGTGATGCCAGTGTAGCCCTCACGAACATATTCAAATCTCCTTTAATAAGTGCAAGATAGCGTAGCCCCATCCATCCACTTGTATTGTAAGGAGCAAGTCTGACAGCTTTTAAAAAACACCTCCTGGCATCGTCAATTTTTTTCTGCCTGAGATAAAGGTTTCCGAGATTAACCCGAATTGCAGCATCAGCTTTACACTTTTCAATCGCTTTCAGATAACAGCTTTCTGCTTCAGTACACAATTCCATTTTATCATATACAAAGCCTAAATTCTTTAATGCTGAAAAAAATTCCGGATCATAGTTCAGAGCTTTTACAAAGGAGATTCTGGCCTGATCATAATCTTCCAATTCAATAAATGTATTACCCAGATTAAACCATGCATCAGCAAAATCCGGTTTAAGCCTGATAACCTCATTAAAAGAGTTTCGAGCTTCTTCATAATCCCTGCTGTTGTAATAACAGTTTCCAACATTCATTAACGCACCGGGATTTTGGGGTTCAATCTGAAGTACTTTACTGAAAGACTCCCTGGCAGCCTTAATTTCTCCAATTTGTATCAACGCAATACCCAGATTATTCCAACCCTCTATACTTTGAGGCTTTAATTCAGTTACTTTCCTGAACGATTCAACTGCTGTTTTATAATCCTTTCGTCTGAAACAGGTATTGCCATATTCAAGATGCAGCATATAGTCATCACAGTGGTCGGCAATTGCATCTTTTAAAATATCAACAGCTTCATTATACCAGCCACGATTGGCATAATACTGAGCAAGATTCATTACAGTTTCTTTGTCCTTCTGGCCTGCAGAATACAATTCACGTAATGCCTCAAAATTCTGCTCATCCTGTTTAAATGTGCCTTTTTCCATTTAATCAAGTTTCACTTTTTAATCATTCTTATTTCAGCTATTTTACGTTTGCGATTTCTGTGATTTTCTGTCCGTATTTAGTATCTATCAACTTACTGATATACTTCCTTGATGGGATCATTTTGTCTGAAGACCAGTTTCGATTTACAACAATATCATTCCAGGCCTTTAGATATAATGAAGAAATTCTTTCAAAATCAGCATCAGAACCAGTAATGACATTCCCATTATGCATTAGCTGTTTTAAAGAAACATTGTAGATATCAGAAATCCACATTCCACCGAATAACATTTCTATGTCTTCAAGAACATCTTTTCTAACCGGAATCATCCCAAACCTCGATCCCTCCTGAATCTGAGCAGAAATGCCTGTTATGTAAGATAAAAATTTAAATGATGCCGCAGGCGCAGGGCTATTTTTTGGGATTCCCCACCACCATCCTCCTGTTGAAATGGTTTTTTTTCCGACGCGCCTGGGAACACCTTTTTCCTTATTCAATTCCACAGAACAACCAACAGGCATAGTTGCCACTCCCATATCATCAGGATTTTCAAGAAACCCATTCAGACCATCTTTTCCAGTTCCATGAATAAAAAAACAGTCTAATTGTGTCATAAATGAAAGGAAGACTTCACCTCTGCCAAAACCCTGCCAGATTTCATTCCCGGCCCACCTTTTTTCCCACATTTGCGGATTAAAGATACCAGCCGAAACATAAACAGCCTCCCAATAAAAAGCATCAATAACCCCGTCCCCTTTCATCGAATTAACCTCAGAGATATCTCCATTTAACTGGAAAACCCGATCAATAATCCGTAATGACGTACCTGAGTAGTTTTGGCCTCTGTGAGCAATTCTGGGCATTTTTTTACCATTATACGTTCTGTTAGCCCAAATCCACCCAACTACAAAAATATCATAATAATCCCATGATTCAGGATCCTCTTCAAGTAAATAAGTATCGGGAAGTCCATATCCGTTATATTTTTGTAGTTCAATATTGATCTGGTCCCTGTATTCACGCCAAATCGATACCGCTTCAGATACCTTACTTTTACAAAAAACCATTATTCTTGTCTCGAATTTTCTAGGTACAAGATACTGTTTCCCATCCAATGCTTCCAAAGATATCAAAAGGTATTCCTTTTTAAATGCTTCAAGATCCTCTTCAGATATAATAGAATCAAGAGGCATCAAAAGATTTTTCTGCATCAAAGCCGCGCTTTTGTCGAATTGTACTTTAACAAGCGCCGGTTTCACGTCATCATCCCCAAGTATTTCATGTAAATTATCAGTAAAATCATAACGTCTTATATCTATTTTTACACGGTTTTCAGCCTCAAAAGCTGGTACAACTTCTTCACGCAGATAAATTTCCTGATTGTGCATCATATGAACATAAACATCCATATTCACTGGAGCACAGGTAAACAAAATTAAACCTGTAATCATTATAAGTGAAAAAACCATAAATTCTACGCTTTATAGGATGGACTCAAATCAGACAGATTCCATATTCTGCTTCTGTCACCCGTCAATCAACTTTTCCAGATATTGTTTCTCTCTATATATCATTTTAACAATCTTACAAAAAAGTTCTATACCTATGGAAGGATACAGCTGAATAGTGTTATATAAATCATCCCTGTTTATTCGAAGCATGATAGAATCCCCCATTGAAACAGCTGTTTTAGTCCGGATTTCCTCATCTATTACAGCCATTTCACCAAAACATTCCCCACTATAAAGTTTTTCTTTTTTTAACAATTCTCCTGTTTTTATTGATTTCTGAAATATCTGTACCTGCCCTGATTTTATGAGATAAAGAGAATTACCTTTCTCACCTTCTTTTATAACACACTGCCCCTTATCGAAAAACACCTCTTCAGCAATTTCCGAAACGGCACGCAATTCACTTGTATTAACATTACAGAATAAAGAGCATTCTTTCAAGATCAACACATTTTCGAGTAATTTGGGAGATAATTTTCTATCCACATTTATCTCTTTCTCTGGTTGTTCTGTGATGAAGTCATGAATCAAGATTTAACGAACCTCAATCACCTGATTGCGATACGAATCTGGCGAATTTCTGCAAACTAAAATCAGCACATTTTGCCACCCACCTGTTTTCATTATCTACAAATCTTTTTATAACAGAATACGATTTGGGCTCAGGTATTTCAGAATGATTAACCATAGATAATAATCGTTCTTTCTTTTCCATCATTTTTATTATCAATCGATTCAGTTTTAAAAATCCGGTATTGTTCATCATTTCAAAAGCATTTGCGCGCACATAAGCATCCTTGTTGAATACCTGTAAAATACAGTTTTTCAGTTTCATTGATTTGTCAATTAAAGATGCAATGACAAGTAAACTTTTTATTTCAGTTTCGATGTATTCTTCCATTAATGAATAACAAAACAGTTCTGTACCTTTATATCCTGACACTTTACTGTATACATCCATATTCCTTTTCAACTGATACATCTCTTCTGATGCTATTTCTTTTAATTCAGGCCTGATTTTTTTAATTACATCTTCAGGCATTTCATAAACAGCCTGAATAATAATGTTCCTTTTAAGACAGGATTTTTCATTTAGAAAATCCAAAATCACTTCAGGTTTCATTTTGAAAAAGTGTGCAATTTTGCTTTTAATAACCATCTGCCTTTTTCTGCCAGAATCCGCTGCGATCTCAAGTAATATATGAATAGCCGATATATCATTTTTTTTTGAAAGAGCATTCACCATCTGATCAAAAACCATCTGATTGTCATAGGCACTCTTATTACACAGGTGATACTGATTCAGAATTTCCAACGACCTCCTGTCATCAATTTCTCCCAATACATATAAATTGCTGCTGATCCTTGCCGGTGTACTTGAAAAATCGAACAATTCGTGTTCAAGTTCATTTAAAACAGATTCCTTTTTCTTTGCATCAGAAAAAGGCCAAAGCGCTATCATGGCATCAGAACGAACTCTTCTAAGATGACTGTTCAGAAACGGTTCGATGTATTTATTCAAATAAGAATCTTTATACTGACACAATGCACTTACAGCATTCGCAATAACCCGTTGATCCGGATCTGATAAACATGCGATAATATGTTTTTTTGATTTTTCAATTTTTAATTTACCCAGTTCAACAAGAACTGACGCTCTCACTCTTGGATCTCTGTTCCCGAGATTCTCATCAAGAATCGACACAGCTTCATCGGTAGCAGAATCAGCAAGAAATTCAATTATGAACTTTTTAACAACAAAATCCTCATTTTTCAGTTTTTCATTTACCATTGCTGAAAAATGAGGCTCTCCAGATACTTTTAATTGTTTAAAAAGGATGTTACTTTTTTTTCCGGTGTATCCGGAAAAATACATTATCAAACTTTCTGTATACTTTGATCTTAATCGCCAGGATTCAAATATCGCAATACCGGATAATACTGCAAGAATGTAGAAATTGATCCGATCGGTAATAACTGGCATAACTTTAATTATCCAAATACCAGCAATAACAATTGAAACCGGTTTTATTATCCCCTCAATACATATTTTACCCCTTCCCCTGACTTCCTGTGGTAAACTGGAAAAAAAGATCTGAAAGTTGGGCGAGAAAAATGAATCAAAAAATGCAACACGAAGACCCATTCCAACAACCGTAACTCCAAATAAAGAAACTGCACCCGGACTAATTCCAGCCGATATCAATAACATTGCAATGTAATTGAAAACCAGAATAACAGGAAGCAGAAGCATTGAACGTGTCGAACCCAAACGACTGATAACCTTACCGGCTATCATAAGCTGTAACATGATTGTTACTGTCATACTTGCACCGTTAAAGCAGCCCAGAAAGGAAGCTACCTGTGATGCATCCGACAAAGCTGTCTTTATCTGAGAATAAAAATAGAACTGCTGTATTACCAGCAAAAAAAAGATCATACCATACAGAACAGACATATGACCCAACATCGGTTCCCTCTTAAGCAGTTTAATGCCATCCAATAATGAATTGACTCCTTTAACCTGAGGATCAATCCGATCCCGATTGACTTTAAAATGAAGTCCAGAGCTTCTTTCTTTTACCGGAATAAAAAGGAGGTAAACACAGAAAACAAGTACAATCCAAATGTAAAAAAGGTTTTGAACCTGAAAAAAGCTCATGAACCACGGAATAAAAAAAGATATACCTATTGCTCCTAAAGTTCCACCAGCAGCAAGCCGGGCAAATAAACCTGCAGCTTTTCTGGAATCAACAAGATCGTTTACAAGTGTCCAAAAAAGAAGAAAAAAAAGAAGCTTTGTAATATATGCATAGGAATAAAGAAACGGATACAGGGATTTCAGATTTAAATAAAGAAGAAATCGGATAACTATCAATATCGACACATGTACCAGAAGAGCTGTCTGAAATAAAATACCACGGTCTATCCTGTCTATAACAGGAATAATCATTCCGGATATTAAAAACAGGAAAGCTGCATTAAACAAAAACATGTGTGCAACAATCCTTGTATCGAAATGAGCTAAAAGCAACGCTTCTGTTGTGCTGTCTCCCAATATTGCAGCAGCAAAACAAAACATTAAAACCAGAAACATCATACCATAACTGAAATTCAATTCCTGATTTCTCATAACTTTAAGTATAGCATAGTATTAACTTTATCGCAAGGTCAATTAAAGAATATTAGCTTTCCCTGCACAGTTATTATTACCCAGCTCATAAAAAAACGTTTCCCTTTATTTCCAATCCACTGCCCGAAACATGCTCCTGTTACGTTGTTTCGAAACTACAATGGTTTTTCAGTCTGCTGTAAGCGTATATTTATATTATCTACATCAGCCTTTACGGCGGGGTCACAACATAGATCAGAAACGTTCACATGTGAACAAGGATATCGAGTGTTTTTTCCTGTCCTTAGTCAGATCGTTATGCCGAAATTCGCAAAAAAGAATTTTTAATATCAGGTTTTAATTACTGCCTGTTACATAAACTTCTGGTACATATTTTATTTTCTGTTTATAGTACTGGCAATTTCGGATGGAGGATATTCAATTTTAACTGATTTTTTTATTAATACAAATATCAGCATATTCGTATTTGTTGAAAACCAGGGCTCGAAAAATTGCCTTTTTATTGAAAAGTTTAAAATTACTGATTTAATGATTGGATAAGAAAGAATGGATAAAAGCAGACTGAAAGAACAGGTTGAAATAATTCGTCAGGCTTTCGGATATATCAATAGATACAAAAACGAGATATTTGTAATCAAGATTGATGATACTCTTGTATCGAGCCCTTTTTTTCCTATTCTTGTTAAAGACCTGGTCTTACTTCATAAAATGGGAATCCGGATTGTTTTAGTACCTGGTGCGCGAAACAGAATCAATGATATCCTTCAAACCTATCATAAGGAATGCCGATCAGTTAATGGTATCCGCATTTCTGAACCTGATGCTATTCCTTTTATAAAAATGGCTGCATTTGATGTATCCAACAATTTAATGACCTCACTGGCTGAACATGACACCAATGCAGTTATCGGAAACTGGGTTCGCGCAAAAAGCATTGGTGTTCGAAATGGAATCGATTACCAGAGCTCCGGAATGGTGGAACGGTTACAAACTGAGATCCTAAAAAATGTGATTGAGGATGGTCTTATTCCAATTTTTCCCAATATCGGATGGAACGCAAAAGGAAAACCTTACAATCTTTCATCAAATGAACTTGCTTATACAATAGGTGTGGAACTTAAAGCAGCAAAACTTTTTTTCCTTACAAACCGAAGCGGTATAAGTACTAATGGTTTTAAAATACCGGAAGGTATCTATATATCCAGTGACAAAATAATTACACAGCTTTCAATAGCCCAGGCAGCACACTTTCTTGAATTAAATTCCGGCATGTTACCCAATGAACAACTTGAACTGGTTTCACTTGCTTTACGTGCTTGTAGCAAAGGAATAAGAAGAGTACATATTATAGATGGAAGTTCTGAAGGGTTGATACTAAAAGAGATCTTTTCTAACAGAGGTCTCGGTACAATGATTTATTCCAATCAGCATGAGAACATACGACTTATGAAAATTCCCGATATTGCAGATGTGCTTCGTCTGATGCAACCGGCGATTGAACAGCAGATTCTTGTTAACCGTACAGCTTCAGATCTTGAAAAAAAAGTAAGTGATTATGTTGTATATGAAGTAGACGGAACGATACATGCCTGCGGAGCTCTTCACGAATACCCTGATGGTCAAAGTGAAATTGCAGCAATAGTAGTTGACGAGATGTATACCAATCTTGGTATTGGTAAAAAGGTAATCTCATATTTAATGGACAAAGCAGCAAAACAGCATCACAAAGCTGTTTTTGTACTGACAACGCAAACTTCAGACTGGTTTATACAATTAGGTTTTACACCTGCAAAAATAACCGATCTGCCACTTTCGAAACAACAGGATTTTAACAGAAAAAGAAACTCCCGCATTCTCCGTTATCAATTATCTGAAAATAAAACTTCATTTCATTCAGAATGATTATTTTTTTCTCCACATAGACCAGTATGGAATTCCATCCTGGTCTCTGAGATACAAAATATTATCTTTTCGTCTCATTTCAGCTGCCATGATAACCGGTTTACCATTAATTGCAACTTTGCATCCTTTTATTTCAACATTTTCGTTAATTCCTAGAGACATATCCTGATGAATAATAAACCATGAAGGTCCTAAATGTACGATATATTCTTCCCTGTCGCCCTTAAGTTTCAATTGTATTCCACTCCCCATATCATGCATTGGGGTTATAGTATCAATTTCAGTAATTTTGCCATAATACCGGTTAAGGCTATAGTTGTTAAAGAATCTTTCATACTGACTCTGAATCCCCCATCCGTCACTTCCTCTGAATTTCATCCCCATCTGGGCGTCAACATAAAAAGGAAAAACTAACATAACGATTAAATTAATCAATACTGCAAGTTTCATACTGCTCCTCCCTTATAACCGTTTAACTTTGCCTGAACAAGACGACCAGGATTCATACAACTCAAAAGTATCCGCTATTTTTGCGCAATTTGTGAATCAGGTTCTCTATAAGAATAATCTTATATTACTCCAATAACAACACTTGATCACAATTTTCCAAATTTGTCGGAACACATACTACTGTTAAAATATTAATGTGAACCTCTTAAATCAAAAAATGAACACTAATTACCTTTTGTATCCACAGTTTTTCAGTGCTGCAACTTCTTTTTCTGTCAAAGTACGAATGTCACCAGAAACAAGGTTGTTAAGTTTTACAGATCCAAACTGGATTCGTCGCAACCGACTTATCCCCACACCCAATTCTTTCATCATCCTGCGAATCTGGCGGTTTTTACCTTCAAATAACTCAATCTCATACCAGAACTGTTTTCTCTCAGAAGCAGGCTGCGAAACGTCTCTTACCGAAGCTGCATGAAGAATCTGTCCATCAGACTCAATTCCACATATTAGCATATTAATCTCTTCTGAAGACAATCTTTTCATAATTTTTACTCTGTATACTTTTTTTATTTTAAACCGCGGATGGGTAACAGAATGTATCAAATCGCCATCATTGGTAAGCAACAATAACCCCTCAGAATTGTAATCCAGACGCCCTACATAATTGAGGTGTTCCACATCAATTTTCTTTTTTTTCAATGCATCGTATACAGTTTCACGTTTTTGCGGATCATTTTTTGTAACTATTACATTTACCGGCTTATTATAAGCATAATAAGCCAGGTTTCGAATCGGTTTTACCTGTTTGCCGTGATACTCTATAATATCTCTACCAGGTAAGACTTTTACACCCATTTCTGTAACCCGTTTTCCATTTACATAAACGTGTCCGGTGTTGATCAGCTCATCAGCTTTTCGCCGTGAACCTAACCCACATTGTGCCAGATATCGGTTAAGCCTTAATTCCACATTTTTATTAATCTGTGTCAATTGAACTTATTCCTTGGACTAAGTGATATTCTTATCTGTTTTCAGACCATTATTTATATTATCTGTTTTTAAACACAAGTTCTTCAAGCGAATCTACAGTTTTTATCTCGTATCCTGTTTTACGACTCAATCTTTTTGCAGAATAACCATCCAGAGTAAAACCAGCATAGTTAAACATAACAGACGGAAGTATGATTTTTTCATAATTGTTTTTTTGTGGCATTTTTTTTAATATTTTAATTACATCAGCAGCTGTCAACAGACCTGCAACAGTTACCGAATCACCAAAAAAACGATTCTCGACATTTACTACTGAAGTATTAAATCCAGGAAAAGAATTTTTGAAATCAGACACTATTCTTTTTAAAAAGGGGTATGCTGATTTTGAAGTTAATACAAGTTTTTTATCCTTATCAACATTTTTGTTTGTTTTAACTGCATCTCTTTTACATAAACCTGCCTGATCCAGCAATTGTCTGACAAGACCTATTCCATTTTGAATCTGAGGATAATCTTCATAATAAGAATGATCCGGTACAGGTAAATCAGCTTTGATAAAGAATTCATCTGCAAGAAACAGTTTTCTGACTTTGTCACGAATCAAATACTTGTTACTTAAAGCATTGATTTCATCACAAACATTCAGAGCGATATCCTGAGTAACATTCTGGATTTTGAATTTACGAAAACGGGTTAAACCCACAGGAACTACAGCTACAGAGAGTAGTGAATTTCTGAAATTGAACAGATCACAGATAGTTTTTTTCAAGACTTTTCCATCATTATATCCTGGGCACAATACTATCTGAGTATGAAAACGTATTCCAGAACCCTCTAAAAATTTCAATTGATCAAGAATGGAAGGAGCTTTGTTATTCCTTAGCATACGATTTCTTATTTCTGTATCAGTCGCATGCACAGAGATAAAAAGAGGTGATATTCCAATTTTTACGACTTTCTCAAGATCATCACTGCTTGCTGAACTCAAAGTAACATAATTGCCATTTAAAAAAGAGTGCCTTAAATCTTCATCTTTTATGTACAGCCCTTTTCTCAAACCCGGGGGCATCTGATCAATGAAACAGAAAATGCACCTGTTTTTACATGTATTGATCGGTAATTCATCAAATTCCAGTTCATTAAAACAGCCTTCTTCTCTCTGAACAAAAAATTGAGATGTTTTCCCGTTTTTTTCTGCAATTATATCCAGAAACTCTTCAGCAGAATAAAACATAAAATCCAGATCATCGCAAATTCTCTCTCCATTGATTTGCACAATACGATCACCTTTACGCAAGCCGGAACTGAAAAACGGAGATTTTTTAGAAATGGAACGGATTTTAATGCCGCAAGTCATATTCGAATCTATTATTGTCCCTTTGAAACGTCTTCTTTTTCTTTTATATCCACTTTGAATAACGTTCAAAGTATAGTTTTAGTCATTGATTTTTCCAAATTAATAACCATATAATTGAAAAGAAAATAATCTGTGTTCCACAGGTCTGAAAAAGTTTGAAAATAATATAAAGGAGGTTATTTGTGAGGCACACAATCCACTTGATGTGGACAACAGTACTCATCATATCTCTGGGTCTTTTCTGTACGATTAATGATGATAACGGAGATCCCGGTATTACTTCTCCTCCATCTATACCCAACACCAGACTATCAATTTTTGCCAGTACCGAACAACCATTTGTACTGATTGGTGATACAATTATCATTCGGATAAATCTTGTTGATGAAAACCAAAATCCCGTACAACCAATACCCGCAGAGGTTATAACCGCTTATAGTTCAAGAGGAAAATTGGTCAATACAACTGCAACATCTGATGAAAATGGGCGTGCGCTCTTTCATTTTACAGATACTATTCCAGGAAAAATTGATCTGAGATTCAAATCAAACGGTGTCGAAACTACAATACAAGTTGAAGTTACCGATACTCCGGATAAAATTCAAAAGCTGATTGAAGCAATACCCGAAAAAAGTATAATCAAAGCGGATGGAGAAGATGTTACAGATATCTCTGTAAGAGTTTTGAATCGAAATCATAATCCACTTGCAGGTGAATATATTCAGTTTATTACAACTGCCGGTATCATTATTGGTGACGGCTCCAATCCCAATAATTCGGGACAAAGCATAACAGGACCTGATGGAATTGCAAAAGCAACTCTGGTAAGTTCCAATATCAATGATACTGCATACATAACAGCATACCTTATTTCTGATCAAGCCCTTAGTGATGAAATTGAAGTCATTTTTAAAGGAATGAAACTGTCTGTTTCGGTTAATAAAACAAATCTGATTGTTGGAGATACTGCTGTAATCACAACAAATCTTATCAACGCATCAGGATATGATGTAGCAAAAGCAGCAGTTTTTTACAATTTCACAGAACCAGGCGATTCTGTACTACAAATAATTTCTGCAGATTCCAGTACAAATTATGAAGGCAGAGCATTAGCATATATTAAAGCACTTAAAAATGGTTCCAATACCCTGAAAATTTCATCATCTGGAACCGAATCCATATTACAGCTGAATGTCTCGAATCTCTCTCTTTCCATTTCCCTAAATAAAACTGTGCTTCAGACAGGAACAGTGGATACTTCACGAATTGAAGCAGTTTTTGCAGACAATTCAGGTACACCACTTAAAAACAGAACAATCAAGCTTACAGCAAATTATTTAACGGCAAACGATGATGATACATCCCAAACCCAATCTCAAAAAACCGATGCTTCCGGAAAATGTACTTTTTCGATTTTGCCACTTGCACATGAAAGTACATTACGACTTGAATTAATCGCGTTTGATAATACTAACGGCTATGCGTCTGCCGACACCACCATTCAATACATTACAACCAGAGAAATGGTGATTCAGGGACCTGAAGCAATACCAGCTGATGGAGTAAGTAAATCACCAGTTATTGTTTATATAAAAAACAGAAATGGTAATCCGGTTGTAGGAGACATGATTTCGTTCTCTACTACTGCCGGAATAATTACATCAGAAGCACAAACTGACTCTGACGGAAAAGCTGAAGCGTATCTCAGAAGCGACAGAAGAAATATTGTGGCAACAGTTACAGCCGTTTTAAAAAGTGATCCAACAAAGATACAATCCATACCTGTTGAATTTACAGGCGTAACCATGACTGCAACAGCCAACCCTCAAAGTATAAGTAATGATGGCAAAGATACATCAACAGTTGTGGTGATGCTTGCGGATGCAGCCCAAAAGACAATTTCCGGTGAACCGGTAAATTTTTCGAAAAAGCTTGATGCAACAAAAATCATATCTGCCGATACATGCACAAACAGCAGAGGTGAAGCCAGATGCAGAATATATGGAACCGGTTCAGGACTTGATACAGTCACGATTTCGGCTGCTGGTGCACAGGCTTTTGCTCTTATTAATTATTCCTCCAACATATTACTTATAGATACAGTTCCAGGCCAAAGTTGTATTGCAGACAATACCGATTCAACCAGGTTTTCGGTGACATATCTTGAAGGAGATAAAAAAACACCTGTACCTGATGCTACTCTTGAAATCTGTGTAACAGCAGGTAAAATGGATACAATATTTGCAAAAACTATTAATACAGACAATAATGGCAAGGCATTTTTTACTGTTCGTAATCCAAACTTTGCAACAACATCAACGATCTCCGTTCTGGCCAGAAAATCATCAGAAGTAACAAACGGATCATTCCAGCTCTATTTCAGGGCAAACAAAGTTGCTTATATAGAGCTGAATGGAACCCCTGAAGTGATTTCGATTAATGGTGATCGCACCAGAATCACTGCAATTGCTTACGATAAATTTGGAAACAGAGTAAAAGATGAACGGATCTCATTTAATATTCTTAATGGTCCGGGTGGTGGCGAATACCTCGATCCACCCGTTGTGATTTCAAGTGATGACGGATCGGCTACGACATATCTTGTAGCCGGTAAAATTCCCAGTTTTCATCGACAAGTCTGGATTGCAGCAGGTGATTTTAATTCTTCTATTTTATCCGATACTGTTAAATTCACCATTGCAGGTCCTCCCAAATATATAACAGTAGCTACAAATGTCCTGAAAGGAGAGAATCCAAATGACGGAACATTTGCGCTCCCATGCGCTGCGATTGTGACAGATATAAACGGCAATCCGGTTGTGGATGGTACCAAAGTTACGTTCAGCCTTAAAATATCCGGAGTTGTCAACGAAATATTAAAGATCAATATTGATGAAAGCAGCTTAAATAACATTGATACTGTTTTTGAAGTGCTTCCTTTCGAAGATTTTAATGATAATTTTAAACTCGATCCAGGTGAAGACCGCAACGGAGATGGATATGCAAACCGTGGAGAGGATGTAAACGGTGACGGTATTTTTGAACCGGGTCCAGCTTTTGAGGATATCAACGGTGACGGAATACGCCAATACTGTTTTAACGATCCAGTAGAAAAAACGATTATCGTAAACGGTAATTCTAAATT
>DATGNN010000346.1:0-6479 GCA_035306725.1 Chitinispirillaceae bacterium
GGATACAGTTTTGTAAATAGTTCTTCACTATTGGTCAGAATAAAATAAACATCTTTATCAAGTATTATATTATCTGGGAATTGAAATTCAATACCACTGGAAAAGTAATATCCACCAATATTTACCCGCCCCAAAGACCGGTTTTTAAATTCTATAAACTCCAATGTGTCTGTACCTCTATTATACATAATCTCAGTTATTATAATGTCTACCTGGGATGATTCAAGAATTCCGGCTGGATTAATACAGTTTAAAAATGAAAGCCCAATTATACTAAAAACAATTAACCGTTTCATAAACCACCTTTGATTAATGTGCAGATCATCGTTAATTAATCGTCTCCTCAGGTATGATAAAATAATATTAAAAATTTTTTAACATTTCTGGAGAAGGATTATACATTTTTTTAATCAGGTATTTTGTATAAAGAAAAATTGAAAATGAGATCCGGATAATTTTGGAAAAACAGATATATCACCCATTCTGTCTGTCAAATATGAGCCTTGTTGTTGTTTATTATTTACAGATTGAATAAATCCTGTTCACGCATAAAAATGAATCAGAATCGCTTGTGATCTTACAACAAATGTTTGATAAAAGTTATTCGTACTCTATTCATTAATAATCAGTACAGATTTTTATGTAATTTTCCATAATCCAGTTTTTCTTTTGATAAAGGTTGTTTTTTTTCGTCTGGAATCCCGATTGCAATAATTGATTCTACCCTCAGGTGAGATGGTATTTTCAACAGGTTCTGAATATACTTTTCTGCAGATATCTCTGAATTGTGATGGCGATTTCTGATTTGAATCCAGCAGCTTCCCAATCCCAGTGAATGTGATTGAAGTTGTGCGATGATTGAAGCGATGGAACAATCTTCTACCCAGACATCCGACTTTGTCTCATCTCCACATACAACTATACCCAAAGGAGCATTTTCAAGAAAATTTGAACCGTGTGCCTTTGCCCTGGAAAGTTTTTTGAGTATCGCTAAATCATCAACCAGAATAAATTCCCATGGGTTGATGTTTCGCGATGAAGGAGACCTGAGCAACGCCTCTGCGATAAAATCCATAAGCTTCTTGTCCAGTGATTCGGGAACATATTTCCTAATGCTTCGTCTGTTTCGTAAGATATCAATCATGATTACCACCTTTTATCTTAATGAATTGTGTTTTTTTACATACCTGTAAACTTTCCAGGTGCAGGACATCCTTGCAGGAACTTTACGCGAGTCATTTTCTCGAACATTGGTATTAAGATTCAGATCCAGAACGCTTAATATGCAGGTATGGGATAACGATAAAGATTACGACAACGATTTTAGCTTTTTTTCTTCATTCTTCATTCATAATTCACCATTTTATTATGACCTTCACAGCCATAAAACCCTTTCTGCACAATACCGCTATGCAGCTCATTCCCGCACTGCGGGACAAGCTGTAAATTAATCGTTTCCATTCAGGTTTTATTGAAATCAGACTATTTGATTGACAATTAACCACCACATAGCTTGCACGGTATACCATCATTTGGTCCACAAGGACGCCCTTGGGAGGCCTTATAATACCGGCAAGATGAATTGTGCCTCTTATTGCCCGATTTGGTACACCAGTATCCGGTGTCTTTTTCAGTAGATTCAGTAGTTGATACTGAATCTGACACAACCGGTTTCTCTGTCATTAACAAATGTTTTAGTTGTTGCAGTTCACTTTTTAACTGCGAAACTTCTTTTCCAAGATGTGCAATTTCGTTCTCAAGTTTGCTGATCTTTGTACTGTCTGAACCGCAGATATCGCAGGCAGGGCTATTCCCTGTTAAAAGCAACAGGACAGCAACCGTAACACCAATATAAATAATATTCCTGTACATGTGAGTCCTCCGCTTTAATAATGTTTACTATTTAAAATAACGGATTTTTTTTGATTGTGATAGTATTTCCTTTTTTTGATTTTTGTAACTAAACAATGCTTAAGCAATTCAGGAAACTGAGAACAGTTCCTCAGCTTTATTTCGAAGAATTCAATATACTGATCGCCTCAAAGTCAACTTGCCATACATGGAAACAAGCACTGACCATTTCACCTTTTAGTCGCCGGGTATTAATCAGAAAAACCCAATAAGAACTATATTTCCCTTACCGAATCAGCACTCACCCTGACCATTGCTTTACCCATACCTTCAACCGACAACATAAGAAAACGGGAATTCCGTATATTAAGTACCTTTCCGCGAACACCTTTTAGTGCACCCTTGATAATTTCGACTTCCATTTGAGGTTCAATATTATGGGTTACAGGCAAAACCAGATGGTCCTTGTCAAGTGCCCAATAAACAGCAGACAATTCTTTTATGAATCGCTGTTGATTCTTAATTTCAATCAATTGGACTACTTTTCCCGTTTTATATATATCATGTGGTGAATCCTGGGCAAAAGCAATATAACCCGTAAATAGAGGAAGCATATAGAAACGCTTTTTCCTTTTACAACCCGGTTTTGCAGGCAGAAGATATGTTTTTTTATATAAAGGAAGATAGTATTCGATTTTTCTTTCAAGGAAATCGAATGCAAGCTGTTTTTCCTGACGGGATCTGGTTTTAGCAATCCACCAGCGCGCCTCAGCTTTTTCTATCAAACGATCGGGAAATCTTGTCGGGGGAACTGTTTGAGTGTTTTTCATAAATTTAAAATATGTTTAAACAATATAATCAGTAAACAAACTTTAGTTTGAAATAACATAATTGATAATAGACTGCATAACAGCATGTAAAAAATCTGGTTCAGATATTATTATTAAATTTTATATCCAGCCAAGTAATTTATACCCCAGAATACCATAATATTCGTGTAATGATCTTGTAGACTCCATTAAAGCATTGGCATTAGGAAAAATATCGAGTACTGTATTTAAAATATAATCACTGGAAATATAATCTACCGGTGCCGGAAAAACTTCAAACTCTTTTTTTTCAAAAACTTTAACAGACCTTAACATATGTGACGCACTCGTTATTAAAATGATTTTCTTTGGTAACTGTAATGAATCCAGTATTTTTTCAATGTATGGAGCATGCTCATATGTGTTTTTTGCAAGTTTCTCAACAACAATAGAAACCGAATCTACACCGATTTCTTTTAAAAGAGTGGCATTATGTTCTCCTTCAGTCATATACTTTCTTACAGCTCCAACTGGACCACCTGTTGTAATGACACGTTTTGCATAGCCAGCTTTATACAAACGTGCTCCATGTATTATCCTGTCACCAGCTTCACCTATTTCGGGATAAACCCGGGGTGGAATCATAGGTTTCCCACCTCCCCCAAGGACAACAATTGCAGAGCAATCCCATGGAAGACTGTCAATAGATATATATCTTCTCTCAAGTCCTCTGGCCAATAAATTGGAAATAAATGGTGATGAAAAAACAGACAGTGTGATAAGCGAAACAGACCAGAATATTAAAGCAATCTTTTTTTTATAAAAAGCTGCTATTATCCCTGCTATCCCGAAAACGAGAGCCAAACCAAGCGGATACAATGGTAATGCAATGAATTTAATTATTAATGCCATAAATGGAAAATAATTAATAACCTGAATAATTTTTATACCTTATCATATTCAGCCAAATATCATTTTCTATTAAGTGTGTCTGGTCTGTATCCCTTTGCTGTTCTCTTCACCTCATCAACAGGTTGGTATTATGGCCAAAGGTATTTTTTGCCTTGAAGGTTTATGGAATAATAATCTGAAGCACAAATCCACGGTTCAGCCTATTCTGGATATGTTAGAACTGAATGGAGGCATGAAATATATTCATCACGATGTAGCGACAATCAGTGAATTTGAATTTTATCTTCGCTGCTGGAAACAACCCCGTTATCGTAATTTTCCGATACTCTATCTGGCTTTTCATGGTGAAAATGAAGCAATACTGATTGGCAAAAAGTGCTACACATTAAATCAGCTATCAACAATTCTTGTCGATTCCTGCAATAATTCAATTCTTTTTTTGGCATCTTGCAGCACACTTAATGCCAACACACAATCAGTACAGAATTTTTTAAAAAAAACCGGTGCATTGGCCCTTTGCGGATATAAAAAGAAGGTAAACTGGATGCTGGCTGCTGCTTTTGAACTTCTACTGCTCTCTTCCTTTCAGGAAATCGAGTTTTCCTGCAGAGCTATAGGCAAAATAAAAAAAAAGGCATTTTCACTCGAAAAATTATTTAAGGAACTAGACTTTACGATCATTACGAAAAAGGATGTTAAGCCGGGGAATAAATAATACTGTCCGGATATTTAATACAACTATTTTTCTGGAAAAAAGCTATCCTACAACAATGTGTTCCCGGTATTAATTGAAATCAAAATTTAGAATAAATATTCAGTATAATTCTCAATTTATTAAAGTTACTTGATTTCCTATTTCCCTTTCCGTACTTTAATAAGCTATTTTAATCAGATCTATTATATTTAAGGATGACGTTATGGCTAAAATTATTAATGAAGTATCCAGAACATTCTCAGAATATCTTCTTTTACCGCGCCTGACCAAAACGATCCACACTCCGGCTAATGTTAGTTTAAAAACTCCAATTGCAAAATACTCATCAGACAAAGAACCCAGACTATCACTTAATACCCCATTTGTCTCAGCGAGTATGCAATCGGTTTCGGGATCAGAGATGGCGATTTCCTTGGCACGAAGAGGTGGGTGTGCATTCATTTTCTGCTCACAGTCTATTGAACAACAGGCAGCAATGGTTTCCAAAGTAAAAACACATAAAGCCGGGTTTGTTGCATCAGATTCAAACCTTCGCCCGGACAATACACTTCATGATGCAATTGCGCTCAGAAAAAAAACCGGACATTCTACCATGCCAGTTACACATGATGGGTCAAAAAATGGTCAATTTTTGGGAATACTTACAGATAAAGATTTCTGGGAGTATGAAGATAATCTCGAAGCTCCTGTATTGGAGTTCATGACAAAAAAAGAAAATGTAGTTTACGGTTCAATCGGCATTTCTCTTCATGAGGCCAATAAATTATTAAGGAAAAATAAAAAAGAGTGTCTTCCCATACTGGATAAAAATGGCTGTCTTCATTCACTCGTTTTTAAAAAAGACTATTTTGACCATATGAATAATCCAGATGAACTTCTTGATCGAAAAAAAAGGTTATTAACAGGTGCCGGAGTTAACACTCATGATTATGAAGACCGCGTTCCTGCTCTTATCAATGCAGGTGTTGATGTCTTATGTTTCGATTCATCAGACGGATACTCTGAATTCCAAAAAAATGCAACTCTATGGACAAGGAAAAAATTTGGTGATCAAATTGTCATTGGTGGTGGAAATGTAGTTGACGGTGATGGATTTCGTTATCTGGTTGAAGAGGCTGATATAGATTTCGTTAAAGTTGGTATCGGCGGCGGATCAATCTGCATCACACGCGAACAAAAAGGTATTGGACGTGGTCAGGCCTCTGCACTGACTGCTGTTGTCGCGGAACGAAACAAGTACTTTTCTGAAACCGGAATTTACATACCAGTCTGTTCTGATGGTGGACTTGCCAATGATACACAAATTATCATAGCGCTGGCCATGGGAGCAGACTTTGTAATGATGGGCAGGTATTTCGCAATGACAATCGAAAGCCCTACACCACGTGTATCGATTGGCGGCAGAATGTATAAACCCTATTGGGGAGAAGGTTCTAACAGAGCAAGAAACTGGCAAAGATATAATAATCAAGAAGCAGGAATGAAATTTGAAGAAGGTATTGATGCCTACGTGCCGATTGTCGGTTCTGTTCGTGAAGTTTTAAGTGTCACTACTACAAAACTGAAATCAACCATGTGCAACATGGGTTCCCTTACTTTAAAAGAGTTCTCGGATAATGCAGTCCTTACCCGTATCTCCGAACAATCTTTTGTTGAAGGTGGTACCTCGAATGTACTTTCGATTGATAAAGATATTCCACGTGAAGTATGATTTTACATTACAACAATATTTTATTTAATCGGTCCGTATTTCCAAAGTACTTCATAATCCAGTGGACATTTCAAATAAGGAGGGGTACTTGTGAAAAAGTCCGTCATTTCTAAACCACTGATTCCTTTTTCAATGCTTGCGATTGTTATTATTGCCGCATTAGTCGCTTATTCAACCTGTTCATTCGCAGAATCAAAAAATCCTGAACGCGGGAGTATAAAATTTGGAGCTGAAAAAAAGCCAGCCATCTCAAAAGCGAATCAAATAAGCGAAGTCAGGTCAATTTTTGCTGATATTGCCGAAGAAGTAGTTCCAACCGTTGTTCAGGTTATTCCAACAAAAATTGATACTGTCATTTTTTCAAACAATCCATTTTATCAGTTTTTTGGCAGTCCTTTTGGATTGGAGGACTTTTTCAGAAATTCACCACGCCAAAGGCGTCCTCCAGTCGAAAAACGCGAATACCGTCAACAAGGCCTTG
>DATGNN010000347.1:0-5719 GCA_035306725.1 Chitinispirillaceae bacterium
ACTGTTTGGATGGTTGAGAACCACTGCGAATTACTCGTCGAATTATCAGGAGGACATGGTTGCATGGTCAAAAGATACTGTTGAATATTTGAGTGCAGGGGTCATGACAACTCTTTCATTAAACAGTTCATTGGATTTCAACCAATTGTTTAAAGGTATGTCTTCACTTTTTGGGGACAGCTCTTTTGCTGCAGGAATTGGTAAGAGATTCAATAATATTGGACTCAGAAGTATAAATTTTAGTTATTCGGTAACTTCAGACCTGAAAAACAACTATCTTAGTGAACTGTTCCTTGGTGAAAAAAATATTAATAAAAAAGAGATTTTCACTTACCAGCTTGGACTCAAGGGAAAACGGGGTACAGGGATATGGGATTTGATTACCGGAGATATGGATGAATACCAGTTGGGTGGTATGAAATATCGCCTTGGAAATGACAGGTATGATTTTTACAAAGACGACAAGCGAATTGTAAACAGGAGATGGTCTGTATCAACAGGATTAAATCTTTCGGAGCCATTTCCTTTAACAATCAATACTATTTCACTTGGCTGGGATAATAGTTACGAGTTACAACCGGATACTTTATTTTATGATACGCTTACTGTGTTTCCTGAATTATCTTTAGGTGCTAGTACTCCGGCATTTGCCAGTCTGGCTGGAATAAAGGATCTTGTCCGGAGCTTAAATGTAAACTCAAATTTTACATTACGCCTTCAGGAAGGAAATTCCAGTTCGTACAATCTGACAAAAGGGTCCAGAACTGACTGGGCTCCAATGATAGGGTTGGATGGCACTTTAAGAAAATGGCCTGTAAATTTTGATGCGAGGCATGGACAATCCAAAGAAGTAAACGGGTCGTATGATGAGAATGGTTCTCTTATAAGCCAGACAACATATAAAAGATATGGCCAGGATATTAATTTCAGTTATTCGCTTGAAAACAACAGCAGATTGGCTGAATTACGATTGTTTTCGTGGGTTATTCCTGTAAGGGGGCGTACAACGATAGGGGCCCGGTTCACAAATGAAAAGAGCAAAGAAATGGTTGAAAAGAAAAACGACCAGGGTGAGATGACAGAAGAAGAGCCTGTGACTGAATCGACAATCCATTTTTCTCCCCATATCGAATATGTGTTTACTGATAATGTCAAGGGAAGAGCCGAGTATACAATCGGAAAAGTAAAAAGACATGAAGAGGTTAATAAAACAAACAGATTCGCATTAATTGCTGAAATATTCTTCTAAGAGTTAAATATGTTAAAAAAGATTTTGTTTAATGCTACTCCTACAGAAAAAAGAGCTGCGCTTCTTGAAAATGATAAGGTAGTAGAACTTGTGGTGGAAAGGCCGGATCAGTTCCGGCTGGTTGGAAATATTTATCGTGGAAAAGTAACGTCAATTATACCCGGTATTCAGGCTGCATTTGTTGATATAGGCCTCGAAAAGTGTGCTTTTCTTCATGCTACAGATGTTGACCCGTCTGTACTGCTTGAAGCAGATGATGCAATGATTGAACGGTACATGGGACAGGATAATACAAAAAGAAAAAGAATTCCAAGAATTCCTATTGAAAAAGTACTTGAGGAAGGACAGGAAATACTGGTTCAGGTAGCAAAAGAACCTATAGGTACAAAAGGAGCCAAAATTACCACTCAGATAAGTCTTGCGGGCAGATTTCTGGTTTTGGTACCTGATACGGATTTCATAGGGGTTTCAAAGAAAACACATGATATCAGAAAGAGAGCTAAATTAAAAAAAATAATTGCTCAGATAAAACCACCGGGGGTAGGTTTTATTGTAAGAACTATTGGATTACAGGTTTCTGAAACAGAATTTATCAGGGAAATACATTTATTACTTGATGCCTGGAGAATTGCCCAGCAGGAAGCATTAAAAGGATCGGGACCAAAGCTGATATACCGGGAATTAGGTATTACAACGCGCGTTATTCGAGATCTGTTTTCTGATGAAGTTAAGGAAGTTTATGCAGATCAGGATGATGATTACAAAGAAATACTTGAGTATTTAAGGGCTCTGTCTCCAGATTTATGCAACAGGGTTTTACGTTATAAAGACAAAATTCCGCTATTTGACAAGTTCAATATTGAAAAGGATCTGGAACGTCTGTTGAAACGAAAAGTCTGGTTGAAAAGCGGTGGATATATTTTAATCGACAGAACTGAAGCTCTGGTAGCCATTGATGTCAATACAGGCAGAAATATTGGTAAGTCAAGCCTGGAGGAGACAATATTTACTACCAATCTGGATGCGGTGAGTGAAATTGGCCGACAATTAAGATTACGTGACATAGGCGGTTTGATAGTGGTTGATTTCATTGATATGAGAAATCCGGAAAATCGTAAAAAGATCGAAATCGCAATGCAAAAATCACTCGCAGCGGATCCTACTGCAACCGCATGTACTGGATTATCAAAATTTGGACTGATAGAGATTACCAGAAAAAGAGTACGTCCCGAACTTCAGGAATTTTTTACAGATGTGTGCCATGCATGTGATGGTTTGGGATGGGTTTTTTCAGCAGAAACAGTAGTGGCGCGTATCGACAGGGATCTTCGAAGGACTACCTATAATGCACCTGAAATTGCCTTGTCTGTTCATCCGGCTGTTGCTGCATATTTGAATAAAAACGAGGCTGGTATGAAAAAAATGCTGGAACGTGAGCATAAATTCAAAGTGGATATAGTTGAAGACGAGCAGTTGGATCAGGATGAATATACGATTACACCTGTTCATAACCGTTCAATTAAAAAAACAGAATCTTGATTTTGATATTGTCGAATTGTATATTACAAAGCCTTTTCTTTGGCCAATTCTTATTGGCCATCAAGTATTTTAATGCCTGGAAACATACATAACAGGTTAATAACCGACTCAGAATAAGAGGAGATATCATGTATTCCATAATTGAACAAGGTGGAGCTCAGTTTAAAGTAACCCCGGGTGCTACCATTCGCGTGCCTCTTATCGATGCTGAAAAAGGAGCGGAGATAACTGTAGAAAAAGTCTTACTTGCTGCAGATGGTGAAAATATTAAAGTTGGGACTCCTGTAATTGAAGGTGCTACTGTAACTGCTAAGGTGATAGACCATTTTAAGGACAGTAAAGTTCTGGTAGTTAAACGGAAACGTCGCAAGGATTACAGACGTGTTAATGGTCACAGGCAGCAGCTTACAAAACTTCAGATTGTTTCGATAAATATTTAAATAAGGAGATTATTTATATGGCACATAAAAAGGGTGTTGGAAGCAGTCGAAATGGACGCGATAGCAAGCCTAAGATGTTAGGCGTAAAAAGGTTTGGTGGAGAAAAAGTAACAGCAGGATCTATTATTGTCAGGCAGAGAGGAACTGATGTGCATCCCGGTGTTAATGTCGGGAAAGGCAGTGATGATACCCTGTTCGCAAAGATTGATGGTGTTGTAAGGTTTTCTCGTTTTACCGGAAACAAAAAAAGGGTTGATATAGTCCCTGCAGGATGACAGTTATATTTCAGAGTTTCAAAAAAGGCAGGTGTTTATAACCTGCCTTTTTTATTTCAATCAAATAAAATAACTACCATCGCTGCTGCGGTGGTAGTTAAGTCGAATTATAGTCGGTCGAGGTATTATAAAATCCACAAATTAAGTTGTGGAGTATTCTCAGTATTTATTGACCTGTTTGAAATCTTCTAAAAGGTCGTTATAGGCTATAAATCTGTCCTGGCTTCCGTCGGTAATAGTTGAGTCGTAAGTAGGCTGTGGCTCATTTTTCCAGAGTTTTTTACCATTTTCAACATACATCCGATGGAAATTTTGGCGAACTGAAGCAAATCGGCTGATAAAAAGATATATGGTGTCTCCTAAAATGTCGTACTTGCCATTAGAAACAAATTCCCAGTCTTCTTTAAGATAGGGGCCGCTTTGACCTTTTTTGTTTTCTATCAGATGAACACTGCCGTCTCTGTTAAACGTAAATACCTTTTTTTCGACAGCGTTAATGGCTTTGTTTTCTGTACTTTTTGTAATGTTGGTACAGATCCATTTGCCTGGAACTTTTCCCCGCAGACTGTTTGCTTTTTCGATATTTTCTTTAAATTCCGGGATTTTTTCGCTGATATCTTTAGCAAGATTGAAAGCCTGCAGGTACCATTTCTTACTGGCAAAAGAATCTACAGGTACCATTAAGCTATCGATTTTTTTAAGAGCCAGGCCTGAAAATTCGTTACGGGCCTGATTGATTGTTGAACGAAGTGACTCCAGTGAACTTTGTTTTTGGCTGACAATTTCCTGATATTCTTTCTCTGCTTTTGAAAGATTGATTTTAAGGGAGTCTGCAGCTTTTTTAGCCATGCCGGTATGGCCTCTTTGTTTTGAGTCTTTTGCCTGGTATAAAAAGACCTTAATACTCGAAAGAGCACTGTCTGGCATGCCCATACTTTTTAAGTTATCAATACGTTCTTCAGCTTGTTGAAGGAATTTATCGCTTATTCCGCAAGCAATCATGCTAATTATAGCGGTTAAGCTAACAAACTTTATAACCCGCCACCTCTTCATAACGCCTCCTGATATTAAATTTTGAATGATTCACTTTGTCCATTGGAACAATATAGTTTAAGATACGTTCTATATAATGTAGAGTCAAGAAATACCAAGCAAAACAAGGGTTGTTTTTTCAGAAGAACGGGCGGAAAATAGAAGAACTCCGCCCGTTTAATAAATTAGGTTAGTTTTTGACTTTGAATGCCCTGAAGAATGTATTACCCTCTCTCTGTAACAAGAAGAGAACAGAATCTCCGGGTTTAATTGATTTTAACAATTTTTTAAAATCTTTGACAGTAGGTGTTGGTTTCCGATTTATTTCAAGTATTATATCATTTTGTGCAATACCTTCTCTTTGAGCCTGTGAACCGGGTTCTACCTCAAGGATAATAACACCTTTAGTGTTTTTATTCAGGTCCAACTGTTTTTGCAATTCAGGAGTGATATTACCTGCCTTTATTCCCAGTAATTGAGAAATGTCGTCATTTTTGCTATCAGGGCTGTCTTTACTGTCTGAAGCTGCGCTTTTATTAGTTCTGTCATCGTCTCTTTCTGTCAGAATAACATGAAGAGTAATTTTTTTGTTGTTGCGTAGAACTTCGACAGGAGCTTTTTTACCTGGTCGAATACTTGCAACAACATTTTTCAGTTCATTTGTATTAGTGACAGGTTTATTATTTATTGATAATACAATGTCGCCACGTTTTATACCGGCTTTGTCTGCAGGCTGGTCTTTAAAAACATCACCAATAAGAACACCCCGGGTTTTATTATCGATTCCCAAAGCTTCTCTTGTATTATAATCAAGTTCCTGAATCATGACACCAAGCCAACCTCTGTTAACCTTTCCTTCATAAATGAGGTCTTCCATTATTCTGTGGGCCATATTTATAGGAATTGCAAACCCTATTCCCATATTACCGCCAGATCTTGTATAAATCATGGTGTTAATGCCAATCAGCTCTCCATCTATGTTAACGAGGGCACCGCCTGAATTACCAGGATTAATTGCAGCATCGGTTTGAATGAAATTCTGATATGAGTTCGCATCATTTCCTGCAGTTCTACCGAGCGCAGAAATTATTCCCATAGTTACTGATGAGCTCAGGCTGAAAGGGTTGCCTATTGCCAAAGCCCAGTCGCCGGGACGGAGCTTGTCTGAATCGCCAAGGTAAGCA
>DATGNN010000348.1:0-3275 GCA_035306725.1 Chitinispirillaceae bacterium
TTCCGGGCGAGTAACTGTCCACAGGATTCTTCACGAAAAATACCCTCTCCCTGAAAACAAACTTTTTTTTCCACTGCGCCAGATTTGTTACAAACTTATTCCTCACCTTCTTGTGCGTTTAACCTGGATCAATGCAGTACAAAAAAAGGTTAACAAACTTTTTAAGGATGGTTGTAAATTCGACATTATAGAATATCCGGAATGTGGTGGTGAAGGTTTAAAAATCAGTTATCCGAAAACATGCAAACTTGTTGCCCGTTTACACACTCCCTGGGAAATCGTGCGTAAATATGATCTGATAAAAGAACCTGCAGGAGACCGGATTCTGCTTCCGTTAATCGAAAAACTGTCTGTTTTGCGTGCACATGGTATCACATGCCCGTCTAATGCACTAAGTACACTTATAAAGTCAAAGTGGAATATTAAAAACATTTCAGTAATCCCCAATCCTGTACCTGTTAAAAAGTTTCCTCTGACAGGCAATTGTAACTGGATATATACCGGAAGAGTCGAGAGACGAAAGGGAGTACATATCCTTATTATGGCCTACAGCCGAATCTGCAGTAAATATGATCCTCCACCTTTAAGAATAGTTGGACATGAGTATGGAATACTTCCGGACAAAACCAGGTATGGAGATTACATAAGAAAACTCATCTCCGAAAGTAACTGCAGCAACCGGATTGAGTGGATTGAAGGATGCAGTCATGAACAATTGATAAAATACCTGTCCATATCATCTGTAGCCTTTTTCCCGTCACTGTGGGAAAATTTTCCATACTCATGCCTGGAGGCAATGGCCTCAGGACTTGCTGTTGTGGTCAGCGATTGCGGCGGTTTTCCCGAAATAGTTGACCACAATAAAAATGGTCTGGTTGTGAAAACAGACAGTATAGACAACTGGGAAAATGCAATGAGGCAATTAGTCCACAGCGGTCTGGAAAATCTACTTGGCCAGAATGGCCGCAAAAAAGTACAGTCTGAATTTGATTCAAAAAAAGTTTGCAAAGAAATGGAATCTTTCTATTTCAGAATTCTTGAGGAGAAAAGAACATGACGTCGGGACAAGGTTCCAGACTGATTAGAAATTCTGTGTTTTTGCTGTTCAATACATTTTTCATGATGGCGACATCATGGTTTGTTTCCATCTGGATAGCAAGACAGCTTGGCCCGGCCAACTATGGAATTTTCAACATGGTTTTATGGGTATCAGGAACAGCAACCTGGATTATCGGCATGGGTTTTTCTCATGCTACTACCAGATTCATAGCAGAGTATAGCGGAAAAGGAAAGAGTGACTCTGCCAGACCCATACTTTTCTATATCATTAAAATAGAACTGACAATCACATTTATTTCAACTGTTATTCTGATATTTTTTAAAACAGAAATTTCCACTTTTTTCTTTTCACCAAACGAATCTTTCTACTTTTTTCTTGCAGCCCTGGGTTTACTTCCAGGCATAACTACAGCAATTCTGTCTTCAGCAATCGAAGGGATTCAGAAGTTTGAATACTTTACCTATTCAAACATAATTCTTACTCCCCTTTCATTTGCAGCCAAAGCTGCTGCCCTGCTGCTTGGTAAAGGCATTTCAGGATTACTTACTGTAATGCTTATATTTTCATTTATTAATATGTTTTTCTATTTTTTTGTTTTAATCAAGGAAGGATTGCTGAAAAAAGGCAGTTTTAATTTGACTTCTGAGATTAAGGGAAAAATACATGCCTACAATAAAAGTATAATTGCAATTTTAATCTGTGATAAAATTGTATGGGACAAAAGCGAAAACTTTTTTCTTGGCCGTTACAGTAATGCTGTACAAATAGGTTACTATAATCTTGGATACAATATAGCACAAAGATTTACTTCTATTCTTCCAACCACGTTCTGGAAAGTCCTTTTCCCTGTTATGTCTTCATATAACGGATCTGGAAGTAAAGGTAAAATGAAACGTCTTTTTTACCTTTCCACCCGTTATCTTGCTTTTTTTTCATTTCCTGTGGGAACTGCCGGAATAATCCTCTCCTATCAAATAATCCGGTTTCTTTACGGTGTCGAATACCTGGGCGCACATCGCGTCCTCCAGATTGTCTTTGCTGCTTCAATATTTTCAAGTCTCTCCAACCCGGCTTCCGCAGTACTTTATGGTTTCGACAAACAGGCATTCATTTACAAATACGGCGCTGTTCTCGCGATTGTTAATGTTTTGCTCGATTTTTTTATGGTTCGTTCCTTTGGTGCAATTGGCGCAGCCATATGTTACGGCATAATAACAATTTTAGGATCTGTAGGCGGACTGATATATACATGCAAAACCATGAAACTGGATTACCCTGTTGTATCTGTGTTTAAAATCCTTTTTTCTACTGTCATGATGGCAATTGTCATGAAACTGGTGGTTTTGCAAAATGGTGGAATCCCAGGACTCATTTTTTCTGTACTTTCAGGAATTTCTGTTTATCTTATCTGCTCCCTTTTACTTGGGAATTTTGAAATTGAAGATTTTCGTATACTTGAACATGCCAGATCTGTTTTCCCTGGCCGTACCAAAACGGGTGTTGATTACCTCTATTTCTTTATTTGTAAATTTAAAAAACCTGTTACGTAAACACAGAATAAATTTAATCCGCTTTTTTAAGGCAACTCCTGTTCTTTAATACCAAATTCAATTCCCCTTCAACATAACTGTCAAAAGGGATTACCACCATTACCTAATAACATTTTTTTTTAGAATTTTGATTCTCATGTTCGCCGGGCGCACACAACCCCCGCGATAACAATTGAAAATTCGAAATAAAAAATCCGAAACTCGAAACGAATAGAACAATAAATTGATATTGGGGGCGTGAGATGCTACAGGCTTCAAAAAATGGGAAGATTTCCTCAAAGAAGTCGAAGCAAAAAAAGTGTGAACATGACCTATACCGCCATAATCGAGAACAAAGCACAGAAAGAGTTTCTCAAGCTCTCGCCGCCACATGATAATTCAGTAAAAAAAGGAATCGACGGACTGGCGAAAGAACCCAGGCCGCATGGTGTCAAAAAACTGGCCGGTACAAAGAACGGTTAACGTGTTCGTATTGGTGATTACCGGATTCTCTATACCATCGATGACCGCAAAAAGGTTGTCACGGTTTACCGGATCCGGCATCGCCGAGAAGTTTATCGATAATATTATCAATATCCAATCCCCCTTCAACATAACCGTCAAAGGGGATTACCACCACTGCCTATAACATTTTTTTTGAATTTTGATTATCTTTGTCGCCGGGC
>DATGNN010000349.1:0-7214 GCA_035306725.1 Chitinispirillaceae bacterium
GAACACAAGGTGACTTTGGTATTCCAGTCCAAATCAGGGTACCACTACCCAAAGATTTCTCCGAAAATGATACCGGTTTATTATTTGGTGGTTACCTTGATGAAACTACCGGTCTTAGAAAAATGATGGGTTGTAATATTGAAAAAAGTGGAGATTCAGTGTGGGGGGTAATGGAACTAAACCATTTTTCCAATCCGTTTATGGAATGGATGCGCAAAAAGAAGCGACCACCTCAATCAGCGGGTCCGCTAATGGTACCTTATTATGGGCAGGGAGCGAGTCAGTACTGCTGGGCGGCTTCTCTACAGATGGTAACGCAATTCGCATCCTATAGCATGCAGAGAAACATAATGGAAATAATCGGTGAAACTCAAGTTGACGAGGGTGGATTAACAGGTCTTGAATTTCGGTCAAATTCAACCATTTCCAATATTGTCAAAAAAAGGACAGGCGCAATCCCGGATCGCTGTCAGTATGACTTTGTTAATTATGATCTTGCCAGAGAATTTATAAAGCGGGAGATCGGGTTGCGGGGAATACCGGTAGCTTTTCACTTCACTCCGTGGAGCCATGCAATCGTCATTATTGGCTATAATGGAAATACTTTTATTGCTCATGATCCAGCCGCTACGGCCACGAATTCCATAGGGTACAAAGAAATCCCCTGGACTGACATTAAAAGCAAAATGGGTTTAGGACATAACATGACTTTCCTGTCAATACCGGGAAAACAATCCGCAGCGCCTCATATTACTTTAAATATTATGAACGATGCTTTTCAATTCGTAAAACCAGTACATCCATCTGATACACTCTCAAGAATATACCGGTTCAGGTGGGATTCCAAATCACAAGAAGGGTACTCTATTTTTGATACGAGAGAACAGGAAAGAGTTGCCATTTTACCTGGAACGATTAAAGATTTTGATCCAAACGGTTCGATTGAAGTTGTAAATTCATCAAAAACAGAAACTCATACAATAAGCGCATCCATGGATCTTGTATGTCTTGCTGAAAAGGGGTATTATCATAGTCAACATATTACACAGACCCTTCCTCCTAATTCTCTGCATAAACTGAAGTTTCAGAGCGTTTTGTTTGACAGTATACGTTATGATGCAGAGTCACCAGTCGAATACGCATTGACAATACGAATTTTTGAAAACAGCAGCCTCATAGATGAACAGAGTGTTTATTTTGAGGTCGCACCTCGCAGTATCCATATTGAAAAAGCCACCCCTGAAAGCGCAGGAATCGGCTCGCGTGTTCAGATAAAGGGTTATGGGTTTGGCACAACCGCACATGATGTACGGGTGACGTTTTCGGGAAATGAAGCTTTAATTGATAGCGCATCCTGGAACGACACGCTAATATCGGTTTTTATTCCGGAAAACGCTGTTACCGGGTCTTTGCAGATTATTTCCGGTAAAATCAAGAGTAACAGTGTCCCCTTTACAATAACAAAACAGACTGTTATAGATGTTCCCTATTCGAGACAGGAATCGTTAGGAGAAATCGTTCTTGACGCATCTGTGAATGTAAGGGTAAGCGCAGAGATAAAAAATAAATCCATATCAGATGAGAGGTCACCTCAGTATTATACTGTAGCTCCAAATGTCCCCTCACACATAGAAGTGAGCGTAAATGCAACACTGGATAAAAGCACAATAGTTCAGGACGCTTCTTTAAATCGAAAACGGGTGCTGATTTTCAAAAAACCTGGATTGCTCTCATTTCAGGACTCTGAGAACGATAATTTTCCAGTAAAGATAACCGGGGAATATCCACACACAATCGGGGAACAGTCAATAGAATTTGAATTTAAAGATAATAATGATAAATTAAATGTGTTTTTGTCAATACCTATATACTATGACGAAGAACTTTATGACAGTAGTGATGTGCTAATAGAACGCAGGACAGATATCTATTTTAATGCCAGAACAGTCGGAGCCATATCTGTTGATTGTGCTCATTAATATAATCAGACCGGGAAATAAAGGAATGGTCATATCGTAAATGCTCAAAAATCATGTCTTCTAAAATAGACGAGAATCGGCTGTCCAATTGTTTGTAATTTTTATTTGATTAATTTCATATTGTTTTCCGATTTTTCTGTAAATCGGAACCCAGAAACAGGTTTCCACACGCCCACAAGAGGGAATTGCAGGGTTACAATGCGTTGCCGCGTGGGTTGTGTGTGCTCGGCGACCAAGATAATTATTAAAAAATATGCATTGCACGCTCACCGACCATCATCACAATTCATATCAAATCAGTTATCGAAAATATATTTACAAAATAGTTTCCATTGGTGCTTTTCCTTTCAGGTTAACGCATTTGCTCGAAATGAATTTCGCGGGATCAGGAACTTCTTCAACACAGGAAACCGGAAGGAGCTCCGAATGCTTTTTAAGAAAAAGCTCTCCATAATGATGCCAGCGTTTATCAAAGACATTTTGAGTTCTGCGCTTTAAAACAATATCGGTTGTAATAATTTGACGAGCGACTAATGATACCTGCATAGAGAGATCCAGATCATAAAAATAATCCCCGTCAAAAATTGTTTCATCAAAACTGATTCTGTCGAAAAGCTCTGCCCTTAATGCCATGAATGAACCATCACAGGCTACTACTTCAAAATCTCCATTTTCAGGAGAAAATACGACCGCAAAAAAGTCCCCGTTTTCCAGATGGTATACGATACGCCCTTTGATAAAAGGCCTGCCGGCTGCAGTCCAGGAATACTTGTCCTGAAATAAAAACTGTGTTCCGGCAATTCCTATAAGCCCCAGAAGAGGATCGGTATTAAATCTCTGCTCTATCGAAATTCCCCAGTTCATTTTCATAAACAGGGCATCTTCAGGAATAAATACCAGGAAATCACCTTTCGCTTTCGATTTTCCTTCATTATAAGCAGAAGCTATACTTTTCCCACAGCTTCCATCAATACCGATAAATTCACATTCCGTTCCAACTGTTTTTTTTGCATTGCGCTCCTGAATTGCCTGCAAAACCGGGTGCCTGTAACAAGTAATAATGCTGATCATACAAAATTCCTTTTTTATTGTTTTTTTATTTACAAATCTGTTCTTTTAGCCCTGGATACAACCTGTCGACCCTTAACAATAATGTTTTTGCCAAACCTGGATACAATCTTATCGACAGTCTGTTCTGATATTTCCCAGTCTTTTGATGGAAATTCTTCTCCAAAAAGGTCCATCTGCGTTGTTTCATCAAGACCGGTTAATCCTACCCCGACAAGACGTATTGAAGACTCTTTTATATGGCAAAGGAGGGAAATTGCGTGTTCATAAATTAGTTTTGCAATATTCGTTGGCTGCTGTAAAGTGATTCTTCTGGAATGGCGGCTGAAATCGGTCTTACGGTATGTAAGGACAATAGTTCTGCCTTTTACATTTTTGTGCCTTGCCCTGCGCGCTACATCCTGAGATAACAAAAAAAGCATCTTCTTCCATTCATCCCTGTTTGAAGAATCAAAATTAAAAGTGTGTTCTCGTGAAATGGATTTAACATTGGATTCATTTTCAATTTCACGGTTATCTATACCCCTGCATAAACTAAAAAGCGTGATTCCCTGAGCTCCAAATCTGCGGTGAAGAAATTCGAAAGGCAGTTGTTGAAGATCCCGGATAGTTTTGATTCCCATTCTTTCGAAAACAGCATTGCTCTTTTGACCAACACCCCAGATCCTTCTTACCTCCAGAGGTGAAAGCCACTTTTCAATTTCAGCTTTTTCAAACGGTATACAGGTAATACCATCGGGCTTATCAATATCAGATCCAATTTTTGCAAGGAATTTATTGGGAGCTATACCAATTGATGATGTAAGATTTGTTTCAGAAAAAATTTTATCCTTGATTAATTTCGCAGCATTTACTGGTGTTCCGAAAAGTTTTTTTGTGCCAGTCATATCCATAAACGCTTCATCAACCGATATCTGTTCAATATCAGGAGAAAAAGTTTGCAGTGTTTGCATGATTTTGCGGGATTCCTGTATATAGATATCCATGCGCGGAGTAACAAAAACGCCACGCGGACAACGTCTGTAAGCTTCACTTATTGGCATGGCTGAGTGTACACCATACGAACGGGCTTCATAACTGGCCGCAGAAACTACACCTCTACTGCCGGGCTTTGCACCAACAATAACCGGTTTCTCCTTATATGAAGGAAAATCACGCTGCTCTATAGATGCAAAAAATGCATCCATATCAATATGGAATACTACTCTGTTTTTCATACCTGAAATATTAAATATAATGCAGGATTAAGTCATTAGCTACGTTGTGCTTACATGGCATATAAATTGCGTAAAAGAAAACTTCCAATTTTTGGATGCTTTTAAAAATCTGTTTCAAATTAACCATGTAAATACATGTTTAGGAGGGGTTTTTTATGGCAGATCATTCTCCTGAATCTATTCTCGGTATCGATACAACTGGTATCGAGCTTTTCCAGAATGACAATAAATTCTCAAAACTGGAAAATATGGAAATCAATGAAACTTTTCAGCAGGAATTGAGAAAAATATGCTGGATGGTGGGAACTCATTTTCCGGAATCGTTAAATCAGGAAGGAATTATTCTTCTTGCAGTGAATCCTCATCTTGGTTTTATTCAGTGGCATATAAACGACAAATCAATTACAGGTTTGAAAAACAGGTTAGGAAACGCTTTTAACGGATCAAGAATGGTAATACGGTTATATGATGTAACCGGGATTGAGTTTGATGGTTTTAATGCACGTAAACAGTTTGATATTGATATCGGAAACCTGTCGGGGTGCTACTATCTGAATATTGATCATTCAGAATCCAATCTCATTGCTGAAATAGGATTCCGGTTAACAGACAACCGTTTTTCATCATGTGCCCGTTCAAATACAATGTATTTTGACCGCCCCAGACGATCATCCAGATTGAATTTTTCGGGACTTTATGTAAGCCATGGGTTTAATCGGATCTTTCCAGTGGAAAACGCAGTATATGGATCGGTTTTCGACCGAATGAATCAATCTCTGGAAAATGCAGGTGGCAGCCAGTTGGCTGTAGCGGTGTTTCTTAATGAATGTGCTATTTGCGATTCGGATGATTCGGGACCGATTCAGGAATTTCTCGGACCGGTTTTAGCAAAATGCGAAACAATGAGAGCCGTACCATACCTGTTCAAATCTGAAAAGTCTCAGTTTTGCAATCTGGAAACACAAAATTCAACCCTTATAGACAAAGCTGTTGCTTTTTCTGAAAAGATGCTGAAATCATTCAGAAAGGTTCACAGAAACAATCCGTTTGACTGTATACAATGCCACGACTGGTATTCAGCACCTGCTGCAATCAAGGCATCAAAAGAGTTTAATCTTCCACTCAATTGTGTTCTTCATTCTCTGGAAATCGAGCGGTGTGGAAATGAAATGACACATATATCGAAACAGATTGAAAAATGGGAAAGCAGTTTGATATCTGTTGCAGATAATGTACTCGTTTCCAAAGAACAGACTCGTCAACTGGTTATTGAGAAATATTGCAAAGATGCCGAAAAGGTTGTAGTGGTAGCAGATACTTTTGTTGATAATAAGGATCCTGGCCCGGAGCACGAGCAAATCAGGCGAAATTTTGGAATTGCCGAGAATGAACCGGTATTTCTTTTTGCTGGTGAGATGTCCCATTCATCCGGTGTCGATCTGATAGTCGAAGCTCTGCCAAATGTGTGTTCAGAATATTCTTATGGACAGTTCGTTTTTGCTGGAGAGGCTATCTAAAAAATCAACTTGAACATCGGGTATGGAGTCTTGGTATAGCACATCGCTGTCGTTTTCCGGGTGATATTGATTCTGAGACTTTTGACAAATTACTTGCTGTTTGTGATGCAGTGATGATTCCTTCACGAGTACATGAAAACGGGGGGCTTGCAGCCATGTCTTTAAAAACCGGAATTCCCATTCTGGCAACTCATCAGGCTGCAATACAGGAGATATCACATGGTGTGAATGGAATTTTGGTGTATGATAATCCGGGTTCTGTCTGCTGGGGTATAAAAGAGATGCTTTCCAGACCTATCCGGATTATACCACGCTCATCAATGGGCAATCCCGAAGACTGGCAGAGTATTGAATGTATAGCAGCTCTTTATATTACCTATTGGGCGTATGCTGTTGCCCAGAGAAAGGGGGTTCGTTGTGGGTAAAGGACATCTGGCAATTATTCTTCATGCCCATCTTCCTTATGTGCGGCATCCTGAATACCAATCGTTTCTTGAAGAACGCTGGTTTTTTGAAGTTATGACAGAAACATATATACCATTAATAAAAGTACTTACTAAAATAGCTGAAGAAAAGATACCGTGCGGGTTGACATTCTCACTCTCGCCAACGCTTCTTTGCATGATGAATGATCCGATTCTGATGCATCGGTACCGTCTGCATCTGGAAAAACTTATTGAATTATCAGAAAAAGAACTTCAGCGTCACAGCCATCACGGACACTTGCACTGGCTCGCTTCAACATATAAAGATTTTTTCTGTGATATAATAAACATTTTCGACTCCTGGGGCGCTAAACCTGCCAGAGCATTCCTGTGGCTTCATAAAATGAAAGTCCTGCAGCTTGTAACTACATCTGCAACACATGCAATACTTCCCTTGCTCGCTTCTGAACCTAAAGCTTTAAAAGCTCAGATACGGTTTGGTATTGATGCATTCCGAAATGTTTTCGGATTTAACCCTCAAGGGTTCTGGTTACCGGAATGTGCATATATACCGGGTCTGGAAGAACCGTTGCGTGAAGAAGGGATAAGATATTTCTTTCTGGAATCTCATGGGATCGAACATGCAAATGTATTACCGTTGCATGGCGTTTATGCACCTCTTTATACACCGTCGGGAGTTGCCGGTTTTGCACGGGATCAAGCCTGTACCGAAGAAGTCTGGTCGGCAAACAAAGGCTTTCCCGGTGATCCGGTTTATAGAGAATTTTATTGTGATATCGGACATGAAGCTGATTTCAATTATATAAAACCATATCTGCCAGGAGATGTAAGGGTTGATACCGGAATAAAGTACTGGAGAATAACCGGACATCGTGCCAACAAGGAGTTCTATGATCCTTATCGTGCCAAACTGAAAGCTGAAGAACACGCGGCTATATTTCTGGAAAGAAGAAAACAACAAATTCAGTACATAACTTCAACCATGGA
>DATGNN010000350.1:0-2816 GCA_035306725.1 Chitinispirillaceae bacterium
CCATTGATCAAAACCACTTTTCCCGATATCATTTTTGTAATAATTTGTCTGCTTTCGATACCTTAATGTACCAACATTATTTTCTTTTACTCTATAATACATCAGATTGTCTTCTTCTGAAACATCCAGTAAATGACCAAATAAAGTTTTATGTAATAATTCATGTCCTATAATAAAGGGTAATCTATTACCCTTTGTTACAATAACTGGTTCTGCAGATAACCCACCTAAACTACCGAACAATTCTATTTTACCATCACTGTTATCGTATGTATTAACAAGAGGTGTCTTAAATGTAATAACATTTGTTATATCATTTACTTTTATAACATATACTTTTTCAAAAACATCTCCTTGTTTACCGAAATAATAACAGTCTGTACTACTAGTTTCTAAATAACTAACTCCTTCTAATTTTACATGAGATGTTTTTGAAACCGATGAAACAGTTGGGTCTACTCTCCACACTTCTTTAAAATTATTTACCTGAGCAATTTTCACCTGTCCCGTTTGAAATCGTGTTTTTATACTATCAAATTCAGGATTCGCTCCATCATAATAATAATCCAATGCCCCATTTCCATTCAAATCAAAATTAACCGCACATGTATCATTTTCTTTTCCAATAATATCACCAACATATATCACAGCCTGTTTGTAATAATTATTAAGGTCATTTAAAATATCTGTAGAACTTACTATATCAGAAATATGCGTTTTTGGGCTGCTTAAATCAGTTACCCGCTCAAAATATATCTTATCTACATTCTTTTGTTTGTATATCATTACATTAAGCTCTTTTAGCATTGTCCCTCTAACTAAACTACCCGCTCGAATCCAGACATAACATTTCCTTTCCGGGGTTGGTGTTCCGTCTACTACATTTATTTGTAATTCCATTTTTTCCGATGTTATTTCCTTACAGCTTTCACCATTTATGGTAATCAATGTCGGATCACTCGATATTGCCCAGAATTTTCCAGTCTCAAAAGGTTCTATTTCCACATACACTTTCGTTTCACCAAAATCACCGTTAACAGATATGTAATCAATATCACTACTTTCTACCTGATCAAACCCGTTAAGCTGATCCTCATGTTCTGTAAATTTTACCCTGTAACCGTTTATATATATCCTCTCCTTTAATATCTCCGGCTTGAAAAATGATCCCGTATTGCAGGAAAAAGATATTTTACTCTTGCCAGGACTTTCTTTTGCCAGATATAACCTTGGATTTACCAGAAAGTTATTTTTAAACGGTAACCACTTATCGAAATATAAATGTCTTTTTCTTAGTTTCGCATCCGATCCAAAAACATTCTCTTCTGATGGAAGCATCTGTAACTTGTTATAGTCATACAAACTAACCCCTTTATTCCATCTGATTTTTACTTTCAAATCTTTGCGATCTTCAGGCGGGGGCCATGATTCCGAATCTGTTTCAACATTAAAAGGTACAAGTTCCAAATCAGTCAAATACTTGTCTTTATATTTCTTGGGTATGTATGTATCCAATACCAGATTACCATCGTAAGCATAAGGTATTAATGAATAAAAGATAAAATTGGAATATCTTTGATACATAATTTTCATATTGTTTCCACTTCAGTGGATTAGGAAACATCGGTTCTCCGCGGCCTTTATGTTGAGCAGCACCTGCACCAAAGAAAAGCAGCTTTTTTGTTCGAGTCCCGCAATCTACATTTACTTATTAAGCGAGGATAAAAAATGTCTTCAAAGCGGGCGAGTTTAAAAGCTGCGTACTGTTTACAGACATAAAAATCTTATTTAAATTGCATTTTTTTGTGTGCAGGTGATTAGCGAAACATGGCCGCAAGGGTCTTTTGGTTCCTTTGTGACCCTGGACAAAGGAACTCGTCGTCCGGGCGCGAAAGCCCGGAATAATTAATTTTACTACCACTCTTATAAATAAAATATATTGAATTTACAGAATTCATCCACGACGCCGAGCGCACACGTCCCATTGCGGCTCTGCAACTCCCTCTTGTGGGCGTGTGGAAAGGTGTGTATAGTCCCGGGGTATTAATTCAAAAATTATATGTATTTACTTGTAATATCATTCTATAGTAAACGGTGGCACATAATCAGTTAACTTCCATTTCTTATTCAAGTATTTTTGGACATTCAATGAATAATTAAAATATCCCACAAGGTAATCCCTGTCTTTTATAGGCTCAAGTTTCTTATCCCTGTCTTTAAACAATTGCAAACGCTGTCTGCTATTTTTATAGGAATCCGATTTTGATGAAAGATACTTATCTACCATTAGTATTGTTACATTACTCTTTTCTTTTTTTATAACAGCATACAAAATGGATTCTACCTTGTTCTGTACCGATGTGTCACTGGTATCCTTAAATCGTTCTATTAAGGCTTGATAAATCCAATTCCTTCCAATATAATTCAGAGTATCGATACTGTTATAAGTTTCAAGCATGTATTGGTACCAATTCTGTGATTTTTTGACCAACACTTTTATCCTTCCGTAATATCCTGATTTTCGATATTTTCTGTAGTAATCAATATCTCTTAATAGGAACTCTTCAACATCTTTATCCCAAGTAATACGCCTTGTTACATAAAACCATGCACTTTTAAACATTTCATAATCTTCTGATGAATAAGAACTGTCAGGGTTTTTATTTGAAGCAATATTTATTGTTAGCGGGCACTTAAAACAAGCCAGAGATGGGCACTTTTTGGAGCCCAAAACCAGCCACTTGAGTTATTAACCCATAATAAATTATTTCATTCTTTTTGCAGGCTTCAACAGAAAGGATGAATAGAACCATGGG
>DATGNN010000351.1:0-15286 GCA_035306725.1 Chitinispirillaceae bacterium
CACAACCGAATTTTTTGTGTCAGGCGGGTTCTTGAATTTTATATGGTCATCAAGAGCGTGATACCTTCTGGGATACTCCAGCTCAATCCAGTTTAGTGCACTGCGATCAAAATAATCCCTGTTTTGAGGACAAAGGAAACTGATTCTGTTATCATTTTCTTTTAGTCCTTTTACATCGAATGTATCGCTGTAGAAAATGTATCTGCTCTGACCATCCCATTTTATCTGATTTGTCTTCCCAGGGGGATCATGATTTAAAAGTATTTCAAGAATATGATCCGGTTTAACTGTATTGATACTGGTAAGTCCCATAAGACTGATCTTCAGACGGGCATAACCGTTGGATGAAGGAGCTGGAATCGGAATGGAAAAATCGGTGAGTTCGTTATTACCAATTATGCCCCAGTACCAGTTATCTTCGGAATCGGTATTTTCTGGAGAATCTGTAATAAATTCCGGTGTCTGATCTGTGATGTTTCCAAGCCATCTGATGTCATTGTCTTCCTCAAAATGGATCGTATCCGGAAAACTTTGTGCAATAACGAGATTGGATGAATATAAGGTTGGATCTTTGATCCTTTCACCAGATACTTCTGTAACCCTGGCTCCAATTACATTATTATCCCAGGTAAGCCAGTAAACATTGGTATTGGAAAACTGTTCATAATGGTTTTGTGATCCACGAAGGTATTGGCCATAAAAGAGAATCCGGTTGTCTGAAGAAAGAGGTTTTTTTCCAGAGTTTTGAATATACAAGGGTATTTGCCGGTTTTTTTCATATAATCGGTATGATCTGGAAGGAGTACTATTAACAGGTACACCCATTGCTTTAAGTTCTGATGCTTTAATCTCATAAATCCCATCTTTGTCAACCTCGATTTTCACACCTGTATTAAATGGATATTGCGGCAGGTCACTAATTTTGGATTTTTTAAGAGAACGCTGTACCGGGATGCGGATCATTCCGTTACGCATCGAAATATCATCTGAATTAACTGTATGGAAGATGTCACCAAAAAAGGTAACTGAAATTGTGCCTTTTATATTGGCATTGGTTTTCAGATTATTTAATTCAAAACTGCACCATTGTAAATAATCCTTTCCGGACCAGCCTTTAGCCAGTTTATTGCAGGGTACAGTTACAGATGTTGACGAATTTGTTAAAATGATTTCACTGGAAAAATCATTTGATGGATCGGAAGAGAATGCGAAATAGAAGGAATGCTCGTTTTGTGATTGCAGTACCAAATCAAAACTGGCACTAAATGAATTTCTGGTTAGTTGAATATCATTAAATTCTACAGGTTTACCAGTTATAAGGTAAACATTTAATAACAGGATAATAGTAACTTGAAAGTGAAAATTACGGAACATGAAAAAACCCGGTTTTTAGAGATTTCGTTTCAGCAGCTTCAGTGAAAAGTGCGTAATACCACAGGCCAGTTGTAAGTGGAAAAAGTGAATCCGGAACTGCTGCCTTAAATCTTGAGGGTTGATCGGTTGATGGGTAATCAATCTGTTTTTTGCTTTGCCAGTAGTTGTCAGGATTGTCTTTCCAGAGCAGGGAGTAAGAGGTGACCGGACTGCGGATCCACGACTCCCAGGTATAGCAACCGCAAGAAGTATCAATTGATTTGAAAATTGGCTGTGGAGCAATTTTCAAAGTGCAGATTTCTGAAGTATCACCTGATGCGCCCTGGTTATCTATTGCATATATCCTGTAATAAACAGAATAGAACCCTTCATCAGGAAAATTGTCAGGTTCGAGAATATTGTAAAATTCGAGCTTTTGGGATGGAATGTGTTGAGACATTGGAAAAACTGAAAATGTTGAATCATCCGGAAATTTTCTGATAATAGTGTAAAACTTGATTTTTCCGGAATCTGTTTCGGGGGCTTTCCAGGTTATATACACAGCTTCACAGAACTTTGCTGAACTGTTTTTCGTAACAGCGAGTTCAAGTCTCTCTATAACAGGTTTTTCAGGTTTTTTTGAAGATGAAGGGGAAACAGGTATGCAATTATTTTTTGTAATAAGAATCAGGTATATAAGAGATAAAAATTTTAGATTCCGCACTCCTTTTCCTCCCGGTATATTTCGAGAATGATGCATGCTGCCAGTCTGTCAACAGCAGCTTTGTCTCTTCGAGCTTTCTTTTTTCTGAATCTCAGAAGTTCTGAAGCCCTTTTCGATGAGAGACTTTCATCTACGAAATGAATCGGTTTACCGCATATCCGGTTTAATTGATCAGCAAAAGCTCTCACCTCTTTAGACATTACCGTTTCTGCATCATTGACGTCAAGGGGAAGACCTATTACGAGTTCCTGGGGATTTTCCTGTTGTATCAGATTATTGAGTGAACTTAGAAAATCAGGATTTTTTTTTCTGTCGACAGTGGTTAGACCGCGAATACATCTGCCTGTTTCATCAGATACGGCAATGCCGATTCGTCGACGACCATAATCAATTCCCATGAGCTTCATCTATCGCCTTGGTCCATTCCATCAATACTTCAAGGGTAGATAGATTAACATTATTGCGCTTTGGTTTTTTGTTAAGTACGAATCGAAATTTACCCTGTTTTAAATTCAAAATTGCAAACACAGCGTCCTTGCCATAAATTCCACTTGATGTTGCTACATAGATTATTCGTCCCATATTGAAATAAATAAGGCCAAAGGGTTTGTCTGTTTCAACAAGCATACATCCTGTTTTGCGCCCAGTTTCAATGAATTGTAAGACTTCAAGAAGATTCTCTCCGTCAGTTTCTCCTTCGAGAGCTGACGATTTAACACTTTTTTTAATATTTTGAGCATTATAAACCGAGATCTGAGGAGTCACCAGTTTAAATATATCTCTATCTGAAAAAGATAAGCCCAGATAGTTCATTTTAGGAAGAATCCGGCTCGGTTGCATCATTGATGGGTCCGGAACATTATAAGTAATAATCAGAATCTCTTGTACTCTTTTTAATGAAGAGAATGTCCTTTCAACAGTGTTAATAATATTTTTATCAAATTTCCAGTCTACCATCATTATGTCAGGAAAATTTTGTTGCAGGTATGCGTTTATTGAAGGCAGGTTTTTGGCAACTGCAACATTAAATCCGATTTCCGCGAAACATTTATCTAGCGAAGTCGGTTTTTCTCCAAATGTATTTTGAATCACTTTTCCGGTTTTTGCAATAAAAAGAACATTCTTTTTAACTGTAATTTCTTTAAGAACACTGATATTTTTCCGTTTTATCCGGAAAATTATAACAACAATAATTGAAATGATTAAAATTACACCTGCAATTATGCCAATTAAGAGCAAGTCGCTTAGAAGAACCGGTGAAGGGGCATCAACAATTTTGCCGTTTTTACTTTCAATCCAGCCGATAGTATCCGCAAAAACAATTTTACACCAGGATTCACCTTCTCCGATAAGTGGATATGTATCTCCTTTTTTGGCCATTCCAAGAATCGGAGAATCCGGGCTAAGATAAATAAGTACTCTGGCAGGAGCAAATGTTACCTGGAAATATTTAATCTGCTCTGTTACAGAAAGTTCTTCGGATGCGGGTTCGATATGGAACGGGTTTTGTTTTGTAAACCAATCACGAATTTTTGATTTTGGTTTTTCCTCTTTTTCCTGACTGATTGCTGCAGCTTGTTTATTTCGTTCTTCAGAAGTCGGAGTTTGAACTGTTTGCATCGACTGTCCGGAAAAAACTGAACTGGATTCAGATCTCTCAATATTTGAAACATCGCTTAATGATGATTTTAAACTGTCTGATTTTTCTGTTTGTAGTGTATCGGTTAAAAGGGAATCATTTTCTGATACCTGTATAACAGAATCGACGGTGTCTGAGGCTTTGGCATTCGGATCGTATAGTTTGATATCATTTGAATTTACCCAGCCAATTGAGACTTTGAATTTTATCTGATACCAGGAGTTGTTTTCATTCAGAACAGAATATACTTCGCCTCTCTGTGCCAATCCGATAAATTTTGAATTAAAATTCGGGGCAAGATACACCTTTGCATAAAAACTTGTAATTTCTATCTGATTCTGGGAAAAAATCATGCATGGAATTGCCAGAATAGATAGAAAAACAGAAATGTTAATTTTCATGACAGTTATGAATAAATCCTAAGCATTTGCCAACTTACTTTTATTGATGTAATAAAAAACAGCTCCGGCTGTTCCACCAATAAGCAGAATTAATAATAGAACAGAAAAAACTGGAAATTTATTTGGATTATCTATTAAAACTCCAGCCCTTTTTTCAATCCATCCCTGTTTATCTTTAACTTTGACTCTGTACCATGAAGTTCCGGTGAAAACCAGTTCATAGATATCACCCTTTTTTGCCTGTTCGATAATGGGAGATGTAGGGTCCAGCTCTTCATAAACGTTGGCAAAACCAGCTTTAATTTCGACATACTGATTTTTTTCGGCACTGCTTGTGCCATAAAGACAAAGGACAGAAAGACAAACCGCAGCAAATGCAAAAGTTCTCATCAGGAGCTCCTCCTTTAAGTATTTAAAACTATTTTGTCTAAAAGTTTATTAAAGCGATTCAATGAATCTGCATTCAGAAATCTTGATCTGATTTTAAGATACCAAAATTCAAAATCCATTACAACATTAAATTTCTGTAACCTGTACATATCCTTTTCCGTTGTAACTACACCAGAGGAATATAATTTGTGCATTGAACGGATATCATGTTCTGTGTAATTGTAATGGTCAGGAAAACCTTTTTTTTTACATGGTTCAATCCCCTGGGCATCAAGAATTCTAAAAAAACGTTGTGGGTTGGCGATTCCACATATCGCAACAGGGTTTTCCAGAGGAAGATTTTGACTGATTTCTCCGGTTTTAACATTTTTCCAGAATTGTGGCTCATGAATAATTATAAAAGAATGCAAATGGGGAAACATTGTTTGTAACTTTGCCATCACCGATTCAAGAGCACTGCATCGGTCCGCAGATCCTGTAAGAAAGAGAACGTGAGCCCGTTGGAGTGATGAAATATTTTCCCGTAAATAACCCTGCGGCAGCAACCGGTCGTTTAATGTTGATTCATTTATACACACTATATCAAGATCTCGTTTCAGACGCCTGTGCTGAAAACCATCATCCAGTATAAAAACAGTTTTTTTGGGAGTGATTTCGCTTAAACATTGAGCATTCCTGACCCGGTCGGGACCAATTCCAAGCCATGATTGTGGTAATTGATCATGTATCATGGCAGGTTCATCCCCAATCTGTTCCCAGTCAGTTTTCTCGTTGGGTAAAATAATCCTGTATCCCTTTTCTTTTCTTTTATAACCCCTTGATAGGAATGCCAGAGGCAGGTTTTTTGATTCAAGATATTGGCCTACCATAATTGCTGCAGGAGTTTTGCCGGTTCCTCCGGCCCGAATGCCACCTACACTTATTACCTTACGGTTTACCTTGAAAGATAATGACAGATCCCGTTCATAACGATTATTGCGGTATCGAATAACTGATGAATATAGCTTTGTTGCAGCTTTTGCAGGAAAAGTTTTGCTCAGCCAGTCTGGCAATGGTGAGTCAAAGTCAGTCATATCCATTCTATTTGTTATCCTTTAATACAGCATGTATAACTCTGGGATTTTTGCCGAGATCATCTTTAATAATAATATCCGACCATCCGTATTCGTTAAAAATTTCCTTAACCGGTTTTTTTTGGTTGAAACCGATTTCACAGTAGATTCGACCGTTGTTACGAAGAATCTTTTTCGATTCAACTGCAAGCCTCCGGTAAAAATCCAGACCATCTTCACCACCGTACAATGCATGATAAGGTTCATGATTGCGTACGCTTTGATCAAGCGAAAAAAACTCGTTTTCAGATATGTAAGGTGGATTGCTGACAATAAAATCAAAAAATCTGCCTGTTTTAAATGAAGAGAAAAGATCGCAGCATACAAGATTCACTTGATTGGAACAGTTTTTTGAAGCGATCTTTAAAGCCTTATAAGAGATATCAATTCCGTATGCTTTCCACTGAGGTCTGGATTTTTTTAAAACACAAGCGATTATTCCGGAGCCGATTCCGGCGTCAACGAACTGGCACGTATCTTTTTTTTCATTGGAAAGGACTTCCTCTACCAGCGTTTCTGTGTCTGGTCTTGGTATAAGGACATCGCTGTTGATATCAAATTCTCTTGAATAAAAAAACACGGTGCCAAGAATATAGCCAAGTGGTTCGTTGTTGAGCAGTCGTTTGAGAATCTGTTTCATTTCCGGAATTATTTTCGGATTTATTTCTTTTGAAGAGTTCAGGTAAAGATCAGAACGGCTGCACTTAAGAAAGAACAGAAGAATTTCTTCGGATTGAGGCACTGCAAAGTCACCATATTTGGGGTAAAGAGTCTCGCGCACCATTTTCAGTGCCTCACCAATTAACATTGTGTTACATCCCGGACTGTTTTACTTTTTCATTTAGTTCTGCAATGGATAATGCATCAGTTAATTCTTCGAGATCGCCATCAATTACTCTGTCGAGACTATATAAAGTTAAATTAATCCTGTGATCAGTTATGCGATTTTGCGGAAAATTATAGGTCCGTATTTTTGCGCTTCGGTCACCGGTACTGACCATACTTTTTCGGGCTGCAGATTCCTGAGCTTCAACTTCCCCGAGTTTTTTCTCGTAAAGACGGGTTTGAAGCACTTTTAAAGCTTTTGCCTTGTTTTTATGCTGCGATTTTTCGTCCTGGCATGTAACCGTTATTCCAGTCGGGATATGGACAATCCTGACTGCAGAATATGTAGTGTTTACAGATTGACCACCAGGTCCGCTGGAACAGTAAAGATCTATTCTTAACTCATTAGGATCGATTTGAATGTCAAATTCATCTGCTTCAGGAAATACAGCAACTGATGCTGCAGAGGTGTGTACACGTCCCTGAGTCTCAGTTTGAGGTACACGCTGAACCCTGTGTACTCCGGATTCATATTTCATTATACCGTATGCATTTTCTCCCCGTATCATGAAAATTATCTCTTTGATCGCGCCCAGATCCCCATAACTGGAACCAAGTATCTCTTTGTTCCAACCTTTACTTTCAATAAAATGGGAGTACATACGATACAGGTCTGCAGCAAATATTCCGGCTTCGGTACCGCCTGTACCTGCGCGAATCTCTATCACGGCATTTTTTACATCCTTGGGATCTCGCGGGACAAGAAGAAATTTTACTTTCTGTTCAAGATTCTCAAGCTCAATTTCAGACTCCCTGATCTCCTGATCAGCCAAGTCTACAAGATCAGCATCTGTTTCATTTTCAATAATCTGTTTCGCTTCTGCTATAGTATCCAGTATCTTAAGATATTGCTTGAATATAGGGATGTTTTTCCCGATAGAATTATACTCTTTACCCAGTTTTTCCATTTGTGATGGATTTGATGCGGTTTCAGGTTGTGCAAGTTGATGCTCAAGTTCGTGATATCTGTTTATGAAATGTTCAACTTTTTTTCTCATATAAATAAATTACCTTAGTTACTGTATTGCTGCTTTCAAGGCTAATGATGCTACTTCAAGCTGTTTTTCATCCGGTTCTTTTGTAGTAATTTTCTGAAGCCATAATCCAGGTTTGATCAACAATCCTACAATGGCGAGATGTTGAAAACGGTCGGAAAGCTTTAAAGCTTCGTATGAAGTTCCGCTAACCAGGGGAATCAGCAAAAGGTGAACGAAAAACCGGCTTAAAACATTGGGATATGGACCAAAATTACCGATATAAATTGAGTCAATAATCGAAAAAAGCAGAATGCAAATTAAACCTACAAGCACCAGAAAACTTGTTCCGCACCTGGGGTGCAATGTGGTATATGGTTTCATATTCTGATAACTCAACTCTTTACCGTCTTCATAAGTAAAAATTGCCTTGTGTTCTGCACCGTGGTATTCAAAAACCCGACGCATCTCTTTCCACATACTTATCAGTGCAAGATATGCAAGAAACAGACTGATACGAATTATTCCAGACGAGGTATTGAAAAGTAATGAAGAATCTTCGGGTATGAATCGGGATAAAATCCACATGGGCGCATACATAAAAAGCCCCAGACTTATCAGCATTGCAACCAGAAAACTTAACAAAGAGTAGATTTTTTCCAATGTTTTGTTGTTTTTTTTATTGGTTTTTTCGTTTTCTGCAGTTTCGATGATATCCGCAGATCTGGAAAGTGCTTTATATCCCAGGCTCAGGGATTCGTAAAGATTAACAGCTCCTCTTATAACTGGAATTGCGAGAACCTTGAATTTTTTGCATATTGAGCTGAAATGCATCTGTTCAACTACAACTTCTTCTTTTTCTTTGCGAACAGCCCACGAAACTTTATTTTTCCCGCGCATCATCACACCTTCAATAATTGCCTGGCCTCCAACACTGTTTTTACGTGAAAGCAAAAGAAGTGATTCTAACGGAAACCTTAATGCCCACATCAATCCATATTTAATTTTCATACCATCTCTTTTTTTGTTATTGGATCTAAAATGATGAATAAATATCAGGATATAAAAAAAGGACAGAAGGGCAACTTCTTAATATAAGCCGCTTCTGTCCCAAATCTTTTTTCAAAGAATCTAAGATTCTTTGGTGTTTTTTTGATACCTTTTACGAAATCTTTCGACTCTACCGGCACTGTCGATTAATTTCTGTTTGCCAGTATAAAAAGGATGGCATTCATTACAGATATCGATATGTCGACTTTTGACAGTAGAACGAGTCTCAATTACATTACCGCATGAACATGTAAAAGTGGCTGTTTCGTATTTTGGATGAATTTTCTCTTTCATATTATTCCTTCCAGGGGAAAATATCTTAAAAATTTGAACTACAGAAAATAGAACAGGACATCTATTTGAGTCAAGATTAAATAATTTGAACCATTTACTATTTTTTAACCATAAATATATTTGATCCTGTCTCAATCGTTAAAATACTATAAATTATTGTTACCAAAAATTTATTCGGCAGTTCGGATGTCCTGAAGGGGAAGTCTTAATCATTTGAATTCGAATTACTTATATAAATATTACCGGAATATGTTATGAAAAAGTCACGACCTTTGTTAATTATTGTCATTTTGGCTATTCTGAATCAATCGGCACATGCGGATCAGGAACAATCTGAAACAAAAAAAGATACCACATTTAATGAACTCCAGAAAATGGTGGTAACTGCAACAAAAACTTCCAGAAAAACTTCTGAGCTTCCGGTAAATGTAACAATCATTTCAAAAGAGATGATCAGTTCATCTCCTGCAAAAAATATAGACGATTTGCTTCAATACGAGGCTGGTGTGCAGGTTAAACGTGCTGTTGGAATGGGTGAGGGGGTGCCCATGGATATTATAATGCGTGGAATACCAGGTACTGCTGCATCTGCACGAACACTTATTCTTGTTGATGGAATTCCGACAAACGTTTCTGGTACGCCGTTTCTGATATTAAATGAAATACCGATTGAAGCGGTTGAGAGGATCGAAGTGGTTCGTGGTCCTTTCTCCTCTCTGTATGGCGCAAACGCTTTCGGAGGCGTGATCAATATAATCACTGAAACCGGAGATGGTAAACCTTATTTCAAGATTACAGGTCAATCAAGTTTTCCGTTTACAAGTTTGTATAATTACCGTAACAAGATCTATTCCGGAAAAGAGTTCTGGAAAGACAATCTGTACAAATCTTTCTGGGATCTTAATGCGCTTGTAACTGGAGGAAACGAAAAATTTGACTATCTCCTTGATGGAAGTGCCCGTACAATCGGCAACTATTTTCTCCGCGACAGTGCTCTTGTAAGAAAAGGCAGAACCAAAAGCAATAAAAGCATAGAGAATCATGATTACAGGGATTACCGGCTCTTTTTCAAAGGAGGTTACAGATTTAATGATAACCTTGGTCTGCGCTTTCATGTACGGTTTTTCGACAGTGAACTGGGTTTTGGTAAAACCGGAACCTTACCCGAAGCGGATGAGATTACAAAAGGACAAAAATTCCTCACAGGAGCTTTTTTCGATTACTATCCGGTAGAAAAAATTCAGTTAAAGGCAGGTGGTTTTTTTAGAAAAGTAAATGGAGAATACCTGAATGAAACAGACAAAACGCCAAGTGAATGGGGGGTAGAATCGGATGACTGGCAACTGGAGGGAAATGCCAGTTTCCATTTTTCACGGAAAAATATATTAACAACAGGATTTGATTACCTGCGCAATTCAATCGATTTTGGCGCACCTCAAGACAGAATAACGAGTAAAAAATTTCCAGGTACTTCAACATGCCAGAAAACTATCAACAATGCCGGTTTTTATATTCAGGACGAGATCTCATTTGGTTTGATCGGAGTGATCCCTGCTATCAGATTCGATTATCACTCTTTGTACAAGACCGCAGTTTCACCTAAACTTGGATTAACAGCCACTTTGTTTGATAATCTGACATTGAGAACATCCGCAGGACGTGCTTTTCGTGCACCGTCTACAACAGAGCTGTTTATGCCCGATCTTGAAATAGGGCCGACAAAACTAAGGAGTAATAAAAATCTTGATCCTGAATATGTAACTTCTTTTGATGCTGGAGCCCAGTTACTGGTTGTTAAAAACATCACATTAAAAAGTGACTTTTTTTATAATGATCTTAAAGATTTGATTTCATTCAGTTTATTAATCCCGGATCTGGAAAATATTACCGGCATTGATGAATTGAAAGACAGTCTGAGAGTAACACATGTCAATATGGACAAAGCTTTTTCCTGGGGGTTTGAAAACTCAATCAAATGGAATCCGATACAAGATCTTTCAACTGAATGTAATTACACATACACAAAGAGCGAAAATTTAAGCACCAGACGGCCGCTTGAATATATCCCGGAACATAAGCTTAATTTTTTACTGCAATGGAACAGAAAACTGGGAAGTGGAATTGTTAAGACAACTGTTCAGGAAGGGTATGCTGGAAAAAGGGGCTGTTATGACTGGAACTCTTCCAAACTGAATCTTAGCTCGAGCAGTTCAACTGCTTTCAAAACTCCCTACATCGAACTTCCTTCTTATTGGAGAACCGACCTGGCTGTTTCATACTTGATCGGGCGTTACGAGTTTTTATTAACAGCTCAAAACCTTTTCGATGCGAGCTATGAAGAAAGTTTTGGGACCTATGCTTCAGGAAGATTTATGGCTCTGAAAATAAAAGCAGGTTTTGGCGGGTGATATTCGTGCCAGCTTGTCTTGATTCGATAATTCAATATTCCTCATATAGCTGCCCATTGTGGGCAGCCGCTGGGTTTTTGAGGAGCAACAGCCACAAGGCCTGTTCTAACGATTTTTTTCCATTTTTTTTTTCAACGGCTGCCTTTTCCCAACAGACATTTTAAGGAAAAATGGATAAAACAATGAATAAATCATTGCCCAATAGAAAATCGGTGCGATTAAAGGGATACGATTATTCCACCCCGGGATATTATTTCGTGACAGTGTGTACCCACGACCGGGGTCATTTGTTTGGAAAAATTGATAACGGCCAAATGGTTTTGAATGAATATGGGAAAATTCTGTGGGAGGAATGGGATAAATCATTTGAATTACGACGTGAATTGGTACGTGATGAATTCGTGGCGATGCCGAATCATTTCCATGGTATTGTACAAATCGTAGTGACGCACGGCCGTGCGTCACTACAACAACGAAACAACGTTACACCCAAACGCAATGGTATTGCATATCGCACCCCAAAATCGTTATCATCATTCATGGCCGGCGTCAAATCGGCAATTACCAAACGTATCAATCAACACCGAAACACACCCGGTTTACGCGTATTACAATACCGTTTTCACGACCACATCATACGCAACGAAAATGAGTTGTTTCGCATTCGACAATACATTATAAATAATCCTGTCAATTGGCAAACTGATAAAATGAACAGGCAGGACAAAAATAAAATCAGGGAAATATCTGCAGATTATGGTGAAGAACCATGGATGATTTAGCCGGATTATCGTCAAAATGAATGAAAATAAATTAGAATTCCAATGCCCCGAATGGTTGCTCGAGATCGGTTGGGATACCCTTTACGGTCCCTCCTGATATCGCCTTCAACGGTGCTGACCTTAAACGTAGAGATTATTCCAGGTCATTCTTTCCGATGGGTTGAAAACAGCATCGAATTATATGGGACAAAATCCTTCCAAAATTATTTCTGGCGAAATTGAATTAGAAAAATCTGATGGGGCTGCTGAATGAATTCCATTGCAATAATTCAATTCAATATTCCTCATATTGCCCATTGTGGGCAGCCGCAAATCGGAACTATAAACAGTTTACAGTCCGCTCTAATGACTGTTTGTAAACTCGTTCAATAAGTAAATATAGATTGCGGGATTCGAACAATAAAAGCTGCTTTTCTTTGGTGCGGGTGCTGCTCAACATAATAGCCGCGGAATGCTTTTATTTTCCTAATCCACTGAAGTGGAAACAAAAAAGAAAATCCCAAATCTCAATAAGAAGTAAAATGTAAACAAATTCCAAATCAATAAAAATCCAATTCCATAAACCCGGATTATGTGCTGATATCTATTATTAATTGTTCAATTCATTAATACTGGAAAGTTTGTAATTTCTATCTTATTGTTTCCGATTATATCCGATTGTTTGTAATTTTATTCCGATTATTTCTGATTGGTTTTCCGATTTCTCTTTAATTCGGAACTATTCAAATGTTTCCACTCGCCCAAAATATCAATTTCTTGTTCTATTCCTTTTTCGAATTTCGTATTTCTTATTTCAAATTTTTAACAGCTACTGCGGGGGTCGTGTGCGCTCGGCGACCCAGATGGTATCTCAATTCATTTTCAATAAGGAAATCGAAGTTTTTTTAAGTAGTGCTGTAAAATTTGTGAGATCCATTCCAAGAGCTGGCCCAATAAAGATAAGATTGTCCATAGTAATCACCCATTCATTCATATCAATTTCAACAGGAATTGCAATCTGGTCTCCGCAATCAATGCCATTCCACGTTTCACTATCTTCGTCATATTTAGAACATGATGTTCCATTCAGGTAGATGGTATCCTCACCGGACGAAAGCCCCCAGAGACCATTATGTTTTATAATTGTATCACCGGTTTCTGAAAATATTGCCAATAAGGAATATGTGGAATCTTTTCTGATATCTGCATTTATTGTTGTATTCGGGATATCAAATTGATCCAGCAATTGATCAGGAATGGGTAAATTTTCCTTATAAATATCTCCTTCCCATTCACCAACAACCAAAGGTATCTTCTCTTTATTGCTCCCGGATGAGCAGTTGAAGAAAAACAGGGCACTTGCCATTATAACAATTGTTAATAATCTTTTGGTCATTTCAAACTCCTTTGTTGTTGATATTAATCGTGTTAAACCAGATCCAGTACAGTTTAAAGCAAATGAAATACCTGCAAGATACGCTTACCACCTGATTACCAGTGCAGGATGTATATTTTCAGTAAAATGTTGCTGATGTCTGAAACGATCCTGACCAGATAAAAGTAATATAATAACTGCTTTGGGGTTTTATATTCTAAAACTTTTTTTGGGGAGAACATAATGACTGCTCACTTTGTTTTGGTATTATTTACTTTGATGGTATTGTTTATACTGTTTCTGGTAATCAGCAGAACGATGAATAATACCATAAATGTTTTGATAAAGCTTGAGTATCTGATTCAAAAAGAGTTTGACCTTAAACAGGAGGCTCTCGAAGTTCAACGGATAATGGAACAGCAGGCGCTTATGGACGACGACATGGGAAATGAGAATGAATCAAGTGACTGAGAATAAAGGGATAATATTTGTATTTTCCGCACCCTCAGGTGCGGGAAAAACCACTATTTTAAATTTTTTAAAAGAATCCATTCCTGAGTTGGTTTATTCAATCTCCGCAACAACACGCAAACCACGAAAAGGTGAAATAGATAAACACCACTATTTTTTCATGTCAGAAAAAGAATTCCTGGACCGAAAAGAAAAAAACGAGTTTGCTGAGTGGGCTTTTGTGCACGGAAATTACTACGGAACCCCTAAAAGCTTTATCGATAATACGATAAATAAAGGCTTGCACATTATAATGGATATCGATGTGTTCGGGAAAAAACAGTTCGATAAGGTTTACCCTGAAGCTGTTGGTATTCTGATTCTTCCACCAGGTTTGAAAGAGCTGGAAAAAAGATTAAGAGGGAGAAACAGTGATGATGAAGAAACAATTTTATTGCGTCTGGAAAATGCACGCAAGGAGATGGAGTTTGCACGAAAAAAAGGAAAATATGAATATACTATTGTAAATGATAATCTCGGGCAGACAAAATGCAGGGTTGAATCTCTTGTCAAATCCATAATACAAAATCGCACTGGAGATTTGATTAACGGAGGTCGACCTGGCTCTGCAAGCCAGAATAACAGCCGGCTATCATGACAGCCTTGTTAAATTTCTGGAGAGAAATCGTTTCGTTTTCAGGGCAGGGAAAAAAAATTCCGGGGAAGATACTTCTGCTTTATCATTAATAGCTTTACATTTCAGATATCTTTTTCGGTATGCTTTTCCAATTTGGCAGAATTAATAATGAAAGAACGGATCAGGTTGCATTTTTACTGTTTTGTTCTGATTTTTGTGATGTTCAGATTTGAGTTTACTTAATAAAGGTATTTTCAGAATCTCCTGAAACAGTCAGTACTGTTTTTTCTGAATACAGTAATATTATATTAACATTATCTCATCAGAGATCAGGAAGAAATATCATTAGGACCTGAGGATTTTATGAACATGATAAAAAACAAGACTACTGAAATAATACCTGCCAGAATTGGTCATTTCAGAATAACCGGTAAAATCGGAAAAGGTGGAATGGGAGATATTTATAAAGCGGTTCAGGAACCTTTGAACAGAATTGTTGCACTTAAAGTCCTTCCACCTAAACTTTCTAGAGATGAAGAGTTTGCAAAAAGATTTGAAATTGAAGCCAAAGCCATCTCTTTGCTTCAGCATCAAAATATTGTCAGTATTTATGAATATGGTGAAGAGGATGGATTGCGGTATTTTGCCATGCAGTTTGTTGATGGAACAGATCTGGGAAGATTTATTGCCTCAAATAAAATGCTTTCAATAATAGAAATTATTGATTTCTCAAAACAGATCTGCCGAGGTCTGAGATATGCTCATAGTCATAACATCATACATCGTGATATAAAACCCGGAAATGCTCTCCTTGATAAAAACGGAGTTATACG
>DATGNN010000352.1:0-3401 GCA_035306725.1 Chitinispirillaceae bacterium
AACATCAAGACCAATAAGCTGGAGCCATTTGAAAAGGAAGTATTATCCACTTCGGGATCTGTTTATGGTTTTGAACATGATAGTGAAGGCAACCTTTATATAGCTACCATGGAGGGATTATATGTTAAGAATGTCACAACAGGAGACATCATACAATATACATCCTCCAATTCTGAACTTAAAGACAGTCGGCTTATTTCTATCCTCTGTGATTCAAACAACAGACTTTGGCTTGGAAGTATCAGTTCAGGAACAACAATTTTTACATGGGAAGATTCTCAGTTAAAACAGGTAGATCACAATTTGGATTTATCAACATATAAGGCTGTTTCATTTTTTGAAGATTCAAAAAACAATGTTTGGATTTCATCGGAACATGAAGGTTTAATTAAAATTAGTTACGATTTGAATGCCAAATCGATCTTCACTAAAAATCAAGGAATTCCAAATAATTCTGTAAGTGCAATCACAGAAGCTCCCGAAGATATTTTCTGGATTACCACCCTTAAAGGGTTTACACGGTATGATCAGAAAACAGATTCATTTAAGAATTATACCCTTTCGCATGGCCTTCCCGGATTGGTTTTTAACCGGGGAGCCATAATTAACAATTATTCCACTGATGGGAAAGTGTGGCTGGGAACTGAAAATGGACTGGTTAGTTTCGATCCTGATATTATTGAAGAAAACAAACCTGTTGAGAAGGTTACTATTACCGACTTTTATGTTGATGGAGAACGTTTCTTACCCTCTGACCTTAAGCAGCCTGTTGAACAAGTGAATCAAATAATTTTAAAAGGTACACAGGCAGGAATTGGGTTTCGTTATATAGCAATGAATTATTTCAATCCTACCGATAATAACTATATATACCGGTTAACTGGCAGAGACACTGAATGGCAAAAAAGCACAAGTAATTTTGTGTATTATTCCAATTTAAAACCGGGAAAATATACCTTTCAGGTTAGTTTATCCGGTGAGCCTGCAACTATAACAGAAATTGATCTACAGATAAAACCGCGTTGGTATCAACATGCTTTCTTTAAATTAATAACAGCCATTTTAATCCTGTTTATAATAGTTGTTACGGTGAAGGTTATTTTTAATTTAAAACGTAGTGTAGATCAAGTGCGGGAAGAAAAAGATGCAGCAAAAGAAGATCAGAAAAAATATGAAACTTCTCACCTGACTGCCAAGAGAAGTAAAGAAATTGAAAAACTACTAAAAGATCATGTTGAATCATCAAAAATTTATTTGAATCCTGATCTTAAACTTCAAGGACTTGCTGCTGCAATCAATTGTGCTCCTCATGATGTTTCGCAGGTCATTAATCAAAACCTCAACCAGAGCTACTATGAATTTATCAACCGCTATAGGATTGAAGCAGTAAAAAAATTAATGGCAGATCAATCCTATAAAAAATATACTTTGCTTGCCATAGCCCAGGAATGTGGATTTAATTCAAAAACGTCGTTTTATCGGGCTTTTAAAAAATTGACAGGTTTGACTCCAGTACAATACCAAAATCAATTAAGCAAAACTCACACTTAAAATTTCAGGATAAACCAGGTTCCAAATTATAAACCGGGAATTAGAAACCCTTTATTTTTCCTTATTCCGTACCTCCATTAATGAATGTAGAGTAAATTCTCAATAGGTTAATTTTGGCTGCTTAATACAGGGTTCTGTACTTTAATCCGGTTCCACTTCATAAACTAAAACCCATTCGACAGTACATAAAACCTGTAAAAACCATATTAAAGATAAATTGCGGCCATTAAATTTTAATTAAAAAACAAGTTTTAATATGACTAACTCAAAGCTATTTAAAACCGGAATTTTCAAAAAGTACATTCCGGCAGTTTTGTTTTCTTTAGCCTTTTTGGTTATTAATGGTTCCCAGTTGTATGCTGAAGATGTTGCATCAAGGTCAACAGGAAATAAGGTTGATACAAACATGCAGCAACAGTCCGGAACTATTACCGGCCGTGTGATTGATCAGAATGGTGAACCAATACCAGGGGTTACAGTCGTGGTTAAAGGAACATCAGCAGGTACAATTACTGATATAAATGGTTCGTATACCATCAATAATGTTACCCCTCAATCTTCCCTTATTTTTTCATTTATAGGAATGAAAACACAGGAAGTCCCGGTTGGCACACAGTCTTCTATTCAAGTAACACTTGAGCCGGCAGTACAAGCACTCGATGAAGTTGTGGTTGTAGGTTATGGTACCATGAAAAGAAGTGACCTGACGGGTTCAGTAGTATCTGTTACATCTGAAGAGCTGAACCGGTTTCCGGCAACAAATGTAACGGAAATGCTTCGGGGTCAGGCTGCGGGAGTCATTGTAAGCTCCAGCGATGCCAGCCCGGGTGGAAGTGCAAATGTTCGAATTCGTGGTGACCGCTCATTATCGAGTAATCAAAACCCTTTGTACATTGTTGACGGGATGGTCGTTCCGCATATTAACGATTTAAATTCGAATGATATTGAATCGATGGAAATCCTTAAAGATGCATCTTCGCAAGCCATTTATGGGGCACGGGCTTCAAACGGGGTTATTCTTATTACCACCAAAAGAGGGAAAACAGGCCGCATTTCTGTAAACCTGGATTCTTATGTTGGATTCCAACAATTCCAACGTAACTTTGACTTCTGGAGTCCTGAAGAATGGCTGGAACTTAGGTTTTGGGCCAAACATAACGACGGAATTGCAGATATTGGTGAACCAGGCAATATCAATGCTGAAGCAGTAATTGGGGATGCTATGATGTATGATTCCTGGCAAAAAGGCCAGTTCACCGACTGGGAAGACCTGATGCTTGGCAATGCAGTTCAACACCGTCACGACCTGAGCATTCGCGGAGGTAGTGAAAAAGTTAAATATTCAACTGCTTTCGGATACCTGAACCAGGATGGTATTGTGGCTAAATCGGGATATGAAAGAGGTAATTTCAGGTTAAACACAGACTTTGTATTAACTGACTGGATGGATTTAGGATCAAATATTTCCTATACACAATCGACTCGACAAACGTCTGCAGGATCATTCAACCAATTTATTACCAGACAAGTACTTGCTCAACCATTCGATGAGGATGGAAACCTCAACAGGGAAGTAACCAGTGAGGGTGACATTAATCCACTTTGGATGATTGAAAACCATGATCGTCAAATTGATGATGAGTATGTTCAATTCTCTGTCTTCTCTAACATCAGACCCTTCAAAGGTTTTGATTACAGATTTAGTGCTAACATTCGATCTAACAACAGGGAAACAGGAGAATATTATACGAAAGATTATCCAAACTCAACGGGCGAAGGATCAATCAGCCGGTTTGCCCGCAATTCATGGCTAATTGACAATGTAATAAATTACAGCCTTCCACTCGACA
>DATGNN010000353.1:0-4105 GCA_035306725.1 Chitinispirillaceae bacterium
ATATCGTGAGCTTGACATCAGTGCTGTTTTCCTTGTTTTTTTCAGCATCTTTTTCGGAATGTTGATTGGTGACGCAGGGTACGGGGTTCTTTTTCTTGCTGCAACTGCATTTGCACAGATAAAATTTGGCAATAAAATAAGGCAAAAAGACCCCTTTTATCTTATGTACATTTTAAGTACAGTAACTATCCTTTGGGGCGCAGTTACAGGAAACTGGTTTGGTGTGTTTTTCTTAAGTCAAATAATTCCATTCAATCTCTTTATCATTCCGCAACTAAACGCTTATGAGGGTGAATCACAGGATCTGGTTATGAGTATCAGTTTCTATATTGCAGCAATTCATCTTTCAATTGCGCATATTATGGTTATTTTTAAAAATATCAGTTTAGGCAATCTTCTTTCCAATACAGGATGGGTTTTGATGGTTTGGGTGATGTTTTTTATCGCACAGAATCAGGTATTGGGAAGAGATTTCCCGTGGTTTTTCATTTACCTGATAATCACAGCCGTTCTTCTGATTTTTGTTTTCAGTTTTCTGGAGAGATCACCGGAAAAGGGAATTTCCGAGTTACTTATAGCAGACATCATTCTTGCGACAATCAATACATTTGCAGATACGATTTCCTATATCCGATTATTTGCAGTTGGACTTGCTACACTTGCAGTAGCTCAAAGTTTTAATGAGATTGCCACAGGTATTGGTTTCGGGAATATTATTTCAGGTTTGGGTTCTGCATTAATACTGGTTACAGGCCATGCACTGAATATAGCACTTGCAGCAATGGCCGTTATTGTTCACGGCATTCGCCTTAACATGCTGGAATTTTCGGGTCATGTCGGAAACACCTGGTCGGGATACAAATACAATCCTTTCAGAAAACGAACTGTTGCAAACAGATAAACGGAGGTAATCATGCAGGAATTAGGATTAGCAGCAGCTGGTGCAGCACTGGCACTTTCGGCAGCCGGATCGGCTTTAGGAACCGGATATGCAGGAATGGCAGCAATAGGAGCATGGAAAAAGAATTTTGCTCAAAACAAGGCAGCTCCTTTTCTTCTTGTCGCATTTGTTGGAGCGCCACTTTCTCAAACTATTTACGGATTTATTCTTATGAATTCTGTTTTCGGAACATCACAGCAGCTGGCACAAGCCAATGCAACAACTGTCTCTTATCTGTTTTTGATGTTTGCAGCTCTTTTTGGGGGCTTAGGTATCGGCGCATCAGCTGCAATGCAGGGAAAAGCAGGTGCTGCAGCTTCGGATGCCCTTGCGGAAACCGGAAAAGGATTTGGTAATTATATAATGGTACTGGGGATAATCGAAACTGTTGCCCTTTTTACAATGATTTTTCTTCTGGTAACATTAGGTAATTTACAGATATAATTCTTTTTATTTATTTACCCAGGTAGTTTTTTCCTTTGAAACCTTTTTTTTAATCTGTTTTTTTATTGAACAATTCCGGAAATTTTGCCACGATTCCAAATCCTGCTGTCCACTCTTCACGTTTCTGCCCTTCTCTTGCATCATTGCCATCAATTATTGAAGAATAGCATTTTGAAAAAAACAGATTAGGTTTCAATTCAAATCCTTTTAAATTCAATTTTTCTTCCCATTTTGTTACTCGGGAAAAATTATCCGTTTTATTAAGTAAATCAAATACCCGGACCAGGTTTTTAAACATCATGTATGTTTTCTGTAAGTTAAAACTGATAATATGACCACTGTTTTTTTCGAAACGTAAACCTGCTGAATCTATCATCTTACCATGAAGCAAATAATAAAACGGTGTAATCTGGAATTTATGTCCATGGTGTTTAGTTCTTTCATTTGGTTTTGTAAGAAGATTATAACTTATCTCATAAATACCAGTATATCCGAATAATTCAAGTGCATTAAATTCACATGAAACTCCAGCCATACCAAGTTTCGGCAAAGGATCTTTGTTTCCGGATGATTTAATATACTGTGCGCTGTCGTTACCTATATTTAACAGAGATGCACCAATTGCCGGGCTTATATAAAACAAACCGGCAAATTCAAGTTTTTTGTTGATTCTTATTCCCAAATCAAAAGCTCTGCCTTTAGCAATCCCATCATCAGGTCTTTGTTCTCCCCCATACCCGGGAGCAAGCCTTGAATCATATTCTTTGAACGAAGCACCAATAGATAAAATTTTAAAGACCCTTATTCCGAGAGTATTTGAAATCACTTTCTCTTTTGAATCAACTATAATCTCTGTTTCACCAGTATCCCTGTATAAGGTAATTTTATCCATATTAACGTAATTACGGAAAAATGCATAGCCTATATCAATATTAGGAAAAACATTGTTCAGGGTCGTTGAAAATGCAGTAAAATTATGATATAAATCTGGGATTCCGAAAGAAGGCAAAAGGTCCTCATGAAAATATGTAAATATTAAATTAAGGTATGTTTCATCGTAAAGGCAGGCAACATTGGCCGGATTCCAGAAAGTTGAGCTTACAGTATTTGCGACAGAAACACCTGTTTCACCCAAAGCAGTATTTTCAGCACCAGCAGGAAATTCCAGTGTAATAACTGCACCTTCTCCGGAAGCTAAAACATTTGATAAGTTTAATAATACCGGTATAATAACATACAGCAAATATTTATAAATCATTACCCCTCCCCGGACTGTAATCCTCAAGAGTTTTATAAGCCACCTCCCTTATAGAAAAGCTACAGATCTATAGAGGGAGGTGTAACAATCAAAGAACCTTTTTTACAACAACTGCTCCATCAGCAGGAGGAGCACCCAATACTTTTTTTACAATTTCACTCACGACGTCAGCATTTGGAGCATCCCAGTCGCAAATACCTTTACCGTTTTCATCAACGAAAGTTCCATTAAATTTCACATCAGGATAGTCTTTTAATACCTCATTAATCTTCGAAGTAATCCCTTGCGCTTCTTCATTGCTCAATGAAGGGAGTCTGCCGTTTTCTGTAAAATGAAATACTAATACTTTAGCCACAAAACCTCCTTTAGAGAAACTGGTTACTTTTGCAGTTTGATATGTTATAATATATTACATTTTAATAATTCAATGCAATTGAAACCCTGAATTTTACCGGTAAATTCATTGAGACTTCCCCTGAATTAAACGCCTCTACTGCTTTTTGCATTCTGTTATTGTATGCCAGACTGAAACAGAAACCGGACGCAAAGACACCTGCACCAACAACTGCCAACCCCCATGGAGCATCATTTCCTGTAATGACATACGCAATTGGCAATCCGATAAATATTCCGCTTGCCAGACTCAAAACCTGGGAAAACCAATAATAGTTTTTTGCTTTTTTATAATGGACCATTGCAGAATCACTTGAAGAAAATACGGATTCAAATTCAAAATTTTTTTTGATCGGATTATCATTATAGTAAAACTTTTTACCAAAAAAGCTTTGCCGGATTTCTATGGTATCCTGGGTCTGCGCGTTCAAAAGCTCAATAAGCACAAAACAGATCAGCACTATAACATGTTTATTCATTTCATACCTTTATCCGTTAATTTTTCAACTGACCGGAAAATTGCACTTTAAATTTTAATATAAAATAGATTTTTTTGCACTACCAGCATTAGTTTATCATAGTATTGATATCAATACTTCTTTTCGAAGTCGGAATTCGGCGTCGGTATCGCTATCGAATCAGAAAAACAGGGAAAACCAGAGTCGATACCGACCCGGAGTTCCGAGCTCCGACCCCGATTGGAGAACAGGAAAAAAAGAAACAGTAAAAGTAGTGTATCTCTTCTCTTCGGAGTCGGAATTCGGCGTCGGTATCGGAATCGAATCAGAAAAACAGCGAAAGCCAGAGTCGATACCGACCCGGAGTTCCGAGCTCCGACCCCGATTGGGGAACAGGAAAAAAAGAAACTGCAAAAGTAGTGTACTTCTTCTTTCGGGGTCGGAATTCGGCGTCGGTATCGGAATCGAATCAGAAAATCTGCGAAAGCCAGAGTTGATACCGACCCGGAGTTCCGAGCTCCGACCCCGATTGGGAAACAGGAAAAAAGAAACAGTAAAAGTAGTGGATCTCTTCTCTTCGGAGTCGGAATTCGGCGTCGGTATCGGAATCGA
>DATGNN010000354.1:0-20357 GCA_035306725.1 Chitinispirillaceae bacterium
TGAAAATAGTTAATAATACCCGGGAGCAACGTGTAACCATATTGTATCCGGTAACCGGACACGATCAAATTCAAATGAAGGTTATAACTGTAGATGGAAAAATAATTCAAACAAAGATGAGAAAACAGGAATTATCGGATGTTGCTGTCGTTGACTAGAACACAAACAATGTTCCGGCAGGGATTTATTTATTATGGATCGCCAGCGGGAAAAATTCTATTATGCAAAAAGTTGCCATTAGGAAATAAATTGATTTTTGGTTTATGGTTATGTGTTCGGGAATGATGTACGTTGACGATGGCTGTAAAACTTCTTATCGTGGTCCTGAAATTAAATATTGGTAACCGTACAACGTTATGTTTTAATTGAAACTGATTTACTGATCTATAAAATTCAAGTCTTTTAGTTTCAATAACAATCGAACACCAATCCATTCCAACACCGTTAAGCAGACTTAAACATCAGTAATTGATAATGGTCGAGAAAACATAATCCGATTAACCAACTAGTACATTATGATTAAAATCATGACCCCGCTTCGGTGCTAAAACACAAGCAGGGGTGCAGATTCCCGTTCTTTTTTGAGGGACTACAATTCACATCAGAGAACCTCCTAACGACAATAGTGAAGGCGTTGACGGCTTTGCCTGTCTTGATCTGGAAGAAAAATACGCCAGTATCTGCCTGGGTGGAAACAGCATCGGAACAGTAAATGTTGTGATTGGCGGAATCCCCGATGCTTTTGGAACCATTGTCAATGCAAAGGTGGAGTATGTCCCCTGGAAAGATAAAGACACACCGGTTTCAGGACCTGCTACTGTTTCTACCACTGCCTATACCGTTTCTAACGGATCCATTACTGTGCCGGTAAACGTTACAAGCCAGTTTTACGGGTATCGCGTTTATCTTACACCTGCATCAATTAATCTGATAATCGGCACCAGGGGACGGGGAACTGTGAGCTGCAGCCCTGATCACGATAATTATGAAAAAGATTCACAGGTGTCACTCACTGCTACACCATCTGAAGGATGGGTTTTTAATAGCTGGAGCGGAGACGCCAGTGGAAACCAGAACCCCTTGACAGTCACTATGAATACGACAAAATCAATCATTGCCAATTTCACGACTGCAGACGGCAAACAGGATCTGGTCTTAAACGGCGATTTTTCATCTGGTAATGCATCCTGGACTTTCAATAACTGGAGCGGCAGCGGTACTGGAAGTGTAGAAAATGGAGAATATAAACTGACCATCAGTTCTGTGGGTGATGATTACTCTGATATCCAGGTGGTTCAGCCCAAAATAGTTCTTGAACAGGGAAAGACATACCGGTTAATGTACGATGCTTATGCATCTGCCAATCGTGTCCTGAATGTGAATGTTGGCATGCCTGTAGAACCATGGACTACATTTCTTACCGATATTATTTCCGGGGCTGCCCAAGTCAATCTTGCAACTTCCAGACAGACCTTCATTCTGGATTTTGTCATGGAGGAGCCTGCCTGTGATGATTCAAGGGTTGAATTCAGTGTCGGATTGAATACACCGACAGTTTATTTAGATAATATTTCTCTTTTTGAAATCCCGGCAGTCGCGATTTATGAGCCAGTTCATAAAAAGGCATCCCGACAGATTGATGTCCGCCAAAATGGCAATCTTGTAAAGATTACTTTTAATACTGCAGGAAGCAATGCACTTCTAAGTATTTGCGACTTGAAGGGTAACATTATCCGTTCAGCCAGGTTCAAAGCTTCAGACTTGATACAAAATTACAGTTTTAACATTTCAGGTATCGCAAATGGTTTTTACATTATGAGAATCTGCAACGGGACAGCTATTCAACAGACTGGACTTTTTCTGATTAAATAACGAGAATAGTACCAGCAAATTTCAAGGTCTTTCACTGACATGACAGGATCTTTTTCTTGAAACGGCAAAACAATGAATCAATAATCCTGAAACCAGTATATCGTGCAATTTATATCATTTTTACTCCTGTGATAATTATATTAACTTTTTTCACAGGAGTTTTTTATTATAGCATTACATCAGAATTTCATAAGAATTTATAATTTATGATAATCTGGTAAGGCATGCGCCCTTTAATAGTAACTGTTGCGGCTTACGGTTGAGTACGTCAGAATGCGGGCTGTGTTGCCTTCGAAAATCACGTGCTTGCCAAAAACGTATTAGATTAGAGATTAAGTTAGTCAGTATAGTATACTCTTAATTTCACCGTTCATAATTCATCATTCACAATTCATAATTAAGATATAGTTTTCCACTCCCATAGCATCAATTTGTTGTTCTATTCCTGTTTCGAATTTCGGTTTTTGATTTTTTCTGCTTATTTTCATGCATTTTCTTTGGTTCTATTTCGTATTTCGAATTTTCCTGATCATTTTGTTTCGAATTTTATTTAGTTACTGCGGGGGCGTGTCCGCTCGGCGAGCCAAATAAATCTTTATTCTGAATTTTAGAGCACATTTGCTAAAGCTTGTTTTTCATGGAGAAATTCCCAAACGGGCTGGACAAAAATCGGTGTTGGAATTCGGTATCGGAATCTAATGCAAAACTCAGAATAAAACCAAAAATTATATTATGAATTGCAGCTCTTTACAATTTTGGTTTCGTAACAGTTTTCATAACAGTCTGGTCCGCAATTTTAAAGCAAAGCGGTTTTTAACAGATCGTAATGATGAAATTATCAATATTGCATTTTATCCAATGGGGAAAGTTATCTGATTGTTAAGTTGCTTCATGGCAGTTCTGATATTGAATAATTGAAAAGCTGTGAAAAACAAAAACGCTTTCAAAAAAATCATACCTGAAAACTCTTTTGATAAGGAGATGTCATGTCTCATGATAATAAGAGATCTTCTACCAGAACCAAAAAGACACGGTTGATTGATGAGCTTGGTATAAAGCCTGGATTACCTGTTGAACTTGCTGTGTGGTTAGTAAATAATTCAACAACTATTGAGTGTAAGCATATTCCTACCCGCAAACCGGTTACATTTATGTGGGAAAAATGTTATCAACGTGAAGTCGAGGGGGAGATAATTACAGTAACACCAACAAAGGTATGGCAGTATAAGGGAAACGTTCGTTTTACTGGAGAAATTAACAGCAGAAAGCTTGATATTACTGCTTTTAATCTGACTTCATTGCCGCTTGAGGAAAAAAGAGTTTTTGATCCTGATATAGAAAGTGATCTTCTGGTAGGTGGTGATGATCCTTTTGATAAATATTACATACCCATAATGGTTTATGGACCACGTAAGGAATATGAGCTCAAACAGACGCTTCGTATGGGTATTCCCGATGATTGCAAGTTCACTGATCCATTTTCGGATATGGTTTCGGATGGAGAAAACAGGGATTCTGTGTTTTCCAGGGTTCGTGAGTATCTGGTCAAGGACTTTCGTTGTATGGATGCTCATGCTGTTCTGGGAAACCTGGAGTTTAATGTTAGCAGGGAAATCTATCCTTTTTTAGAAAATAAGGCATTACGTCATTTTCTGGTAGGGATGCGAATAGCTGAGTTGAGTCTGGGCCATGTGTTTCACGACCTGCTGTCATGGGAGTACAAACAAAACAGGCCATATCTGAGATGCCTTTACGGCTATGGACTTTGCCTTTGGCGTAATGGTAAAATTGAAGAGTCTAAAGAGGTTTTTGAGAAAATGCTCTGGCTCAATCCTCGTGATGAACAGGGGTGCCGGTTTCTGCTTGAATATCTCAATACTGGAAAGAAATGGGAGGATATGAATGCAGATTAATATAGATAATAGCCGGGAAATATTCTGTATTTCTTATTAAGAACAGAAGTTCATGTTTACCGCGATAAATTTTTCCGCATACAAAACAGTCTCATTGAATGTACAGGCATGGTATTTGTATACTCCTCAAAAGATATGATCAATAAAAATCGTGGCATCAATAGATTGTAAATATACCAGTTGGCATTTGGTGTTTTTTACAAACGGTTAAAATATGCTGTGTTGCAGTACATGGCATATGGAAACTGGGGAAGTTTTCTGTAATTTGTGATATGCCTGTACGGTCAGGCCGTGTGTATTATTCCGGATGTTTTAATTGCAATCATCCTTTCCTGCCACTGGTACAGCAGTGGATGTTAAAAATTTTGTGCAAAAAACAGGGGGTTAGAGGATGAACGTTTCTGAATTTGTCGATCCCCAGCTTATAAATACAGATTTAAAGGCAAATTCACGAGATGGTGTGTTAAAAGAGATGGCCTGGCTGCTGCATATTAGATATCCTGAACTAAATCCTCAGCAGATTTCTCAAAAGTTGATTTCAAGAGAAAATGCTGGTACGACAGCACTCCCGAATGGAACCGCATTGCCTCACATTCGTGTATCCGGACTCGAAAGACCGGTTATTTTAGTTGGTATTTCAAAAAGGGGTGTGATTTTTGGCGGAAGTGAACCTGTGAAATTGTTTCTGTTGTTTCTTACACCTGACGATGATACGGCACTTCACCTTAAACTGTTATCCATGATTTCATCATTGCTTCAAAACAACAAACTCATCGATATGATTAAGGAAACACACACCAGAGAAGCAGTTTACAGAACATTCAAGATGTACCGTGGAAAAAGGGAATATTATGTTTCATTAAGTTCAAAAGAGATTCTCGTTGAACTGGACTGCAAAGCAGAGGGACTGAGTTCCCGGGAGGCCGAAAAGAGACTTGAAGAGTTTGGTCCCAACCTGTTGAAAGCTGCTGTGAAAGAAAACAAAATAAAAAAGTTTTCGGGCAACCTTGTAAATGCACTGGCACTTATAATGTGGTTTGGTGCAGCGCTGGCATTTTTGATCGATCTGACCATTGTTGGTTGGTCCATAATTGCTGTGATATTTCTTAATGCTTCATTCAGCTTCTGGCAGGAATACAAAGCGGAACGTGCACTGGAGGCATTGAGGGCAGTGATACCAAGAAAAGTATCATGTTTGCGAGATGGAATAGAGCAGGAAATAGATGCATGAATGAGCATCAGTTGCGAAATATAGTGCAGAAGGTATCCGTTTTTGCACGTGTCACTCCGGAACACAAGTTTCGGATAGTTGATACACTCAAGAGTGCCGGCCATATTGTTGCAGTAACCGGTGACGGAGTAAATGACTCACCAGCCCTGAAGAGGGCAGATATTGGAATTGCCATGGGGTTGAGAGGAACTGATGTTGCCAGGGAATCTGCAGATCTGATTCTTACGGATGATAATTTCGCCAGCATAGTAGCCGGAATTGAAGAGGGGCGAACCGTATTTGAGAATATTCGCCGGTTTCTGATCTATATATTTGCCCACCTTACTCCTGAAGTTATTCCCTTTTCTCTGTATGCCCTGTTTGGCATACCTGTTCCTCTTACTGCTCTTCAGATTCTGGCAATCGATCTTGGTACAGAAACTCTTCCTGCACTTGCTCTGGGAACAGAGAAACCAGATCCAGGCATAATGAAAAGACCTCCCCGACGTCCAACAGAAGGCCTGGTAAATATACATGTAATAACCAGGGGTACCTGTATTTAGGTTTATTGAGCACTATAGTCGTGTTGGGTGGATTTTTCGGAATACTTCTGAGAGGTGGATGGAGCTGGGGAGAAATACTGGAACCTGATCCAATGATCTTTCAAAACCCGCTGCACATGAAAGCAATGACTATGGCGTTTGCTGCAATTGCTGTAATGCAGATAGCGAATGCTTTTGCCTGCAGAACAGAGATTAAATCAGCGGTTTCAATAGGTTTGACAAGTAACAGACTTTTGATTTCAGGAATCATCTTTGAACTGGTTTTCATTATAATGCTTATAAATATCCCGTTCCTGAGTAATATTTTCAATCTGGTTCCTTTGGGAATTACTGAATGGACCTATCTGATATTTTCTATGCTGGCTATCTTTGCAATAGAGGAGGCCAGGAAAATGTACAGACGAAAGAGGTACACAGTATAACAAACCAGAGAAGATATTGCAAATAGATGAATCAATCAGGAATTGACCTTGAAGAACAGGCTAAAATCTGAGTTCCGCTTTTGTAAATAGAGTAAAATCTTTACCTGCACCTGCAGGATGAAAAATCAGATGCTGATCAAGAATGTTTTGAAAAGACAGTATGATTTTGAGATGATCCCTGAAGAAAAATTTTGTGAGATTAAGGTCCAGACCCACCATATCCTTTAATTGACCTTTAATTGACTGCTGTGATGAATCGTACTCCATGAAATACCTTTTTCCTGAATACTCAAGATTCAGATTAAGGAACATTCTGTTGTTCATATCGTAAGAGAATGAGCTTTTTATGATTAAATCACTCTTTTTTGCAAACAGGTCTTCAAAGTAAAAACTGCCATTTTTCAAAATGAAATACTCCAGACTGTTTTCCCAGTGTATTCTTTTGAAACGCATATCAAATTGCAGGTCAAGTGAACTCGTAAATCCATGATCAATGTTTTCCAGAATCACGGGAGAATAGAATCTGTAATCAATTGAATCAAGCGTAAAGTGTTGTCCCGGGTGAATAATATTTTTGAAATAATTGTTGTTTGACGATAAACTGCATCCGAAACGGTTTCCCTGATGCGAAAGAGATAGACGCAAACCTGCATTATGGAAATAATCGGTATCAAGTTTGTTGATTATCGTCATATTATCACTGAAAACTGGTGTGTTGTTATAATTTAGATATAAAAACTCATATTTATCCATAAAGGGATCTTTGGAAACTGATGCGTTTAGGGAAAAAGAATAAGAATCATAAAAGCGTTTGATATACCCGGCAAAAAGATTATAACTATGAATATGGTTCGAAAAAACAGTGGTTTCAATATGCAGATTAAGGTTGTTGTTCCTGAAAGAGTAAGCCGGATTGAAAAAAAGCAGGAATTCAAAGGAATCTTCTGTAACAAATACTTTGTTCAAAATAGTATATGAAAACAGATGATTGTTAAATTCCAGAATTGCTGATATCCGGTTTCTGTTTTGTGAAAAATCAAAATGATCCAACTCTTTTTTGCCATACTTGTTTACGTCGGTTATATTGCTCGATACAGCAAATCCAAACCGGTTTAAATCCAGAAAATAGTTTAAATTAAAAGCTGTGCTTAAAGCAGGAATCTCATTTCCTGCTGTATTTAGAAAGATGTTTTCGTTGTTTGATGAATAGCTCAGGAACAGCTCATTGTTTTTGAACGAACTGTTCAGTGATATATAATGGGATTTTCTGGTATCAGCTGATAAATTGTGCTGCTGTCTTTTGTATATATGTTCATCAGTGAAAAAACGCTGATCTCTCTTAAAACTGAGACATCCACCAAGCTGCCGGAAATTACCGAATGCAGTCAAATAACCATCAATACCAATTTTATCCACATTCCTGCTTTCTTTCCCATCTACATACAGATACGGCCCTGGATCATTGATTTCGTTGCCTATCAAAAAACCGCCAATAAGTGTATTCTTATCCAGGCCACAGATAAATTTAACAGCCCCCTTCCTGCAATGATAACCATTTACAAAAGAACCAGGTTTGTAAAAGATGGCGCTGTCAATTGAAGATATATTTAAAGGCAGGGTATTAACGGAAGTTGTGTTCAGAATTGATATGTCTATTTTATGATTATTGATAAAAATGCAGATCTCATTATTATCAATTGCAGGGTTATCCGGAACTGGATAAAAATTACTGCCGTCAACCGTAAAAAATTTGTGGTAACGGCTTCTTTTGATCAGGTCTGCAGTGTTAAGGATACCCATCTTTAAAATGTTATCTCTGGTATATACTGTAGAGTCCAGCCGGATATTATTGTCTGCGAACAGATTCGACATTATCAGGAATATTGAAATTACTATGGTAAATCCGGTTTTGTTCTTTATCACTTCAGAAACTCTTTTATTATATGTGGAGTATTAAAAGCGTATCCTATTGCAAGAGAAATCTGAGAACAGGTGATTCGCCGCAAGGTAAAAACCATACCATATTCATAAGATATTTTGGCGAGTAAATTTTTTACAATTTTTGTTTGTATGGAAATATCTGCTGCTGTAAATAACTCCGATTCTCTTCCTGCGTATTTATTTTCATTATCAAAGAACATGAAAAAATTGCCTGCTTTAACCCCCAGATTTAATTGTGCAAAATTAAAAACTGGAACCGGATAAGAGATCAGCAGATCTGCTCTTGCAGAATGGAAGTTTGTTATTTGCGGAGATTTTGATTCGAAATGGCTATAAGAAAATGATGCTGTTACGTCAAAATAGAAGTAATTAGTTTCGATCTGGAAGATTATGGGGGTAATATCTTTCCAGCAACTGCTGAATTCACGATTGTAATGGGTATGTGAAGTACCTGCAAAAAGTTTAATGCTTTTAAAATCCTCAGCATTTGAATCGCTTAAAACCATATTAAGAAAAATCAAAGGCAAAAAAAGCTTTTTAAAAATTAAATTGAATGTCCCTTGCACTGTATTCACTTAATTTTATTGTTTGGATCTGACATTATTGTAATGGATTTTGATGTCATTATCAGCTCATATTGCTGATTTAATAAATATACTAGCTGCAATGGATGGAATCAGAATATAAATATTCATATGATATCTGTTTCCAGACAGAGCTTTTTTTCTTCTTAAAACTGTATATCGACAACCGATTCGTGTCAAACCCTGACAACAGAAAATAGATTACAAGGCAACTTTTCTGGCCCATTAACTGTCTAATACTTTAATGGAAGGGGCATGACAGAGCCGGGCAAAGTGGTACAGCTCTTTGTTTACAGGAAACCTTTTGTTGTAATGGATTTTGGATAAATCAAAACAGGTATATCTATTTTGAGAAAATCTGCAGAGAAGAAAAAGACTGTATATAATACAGAAACGGAAATGAAGGTAATAAGAGAAAAAAAGTTTGCAGAGGCGGTACTGCATAGAGCTGATATTTTTGAACAGGAAAAAAGTCGGTTATGGTTTTTTGAAGCTGTTGGTTTGATACTGGCTGTTGTCACTGGCCTGTGGATAAGTTCACTGCAGTTTCCTTCAGTATCTTCAGATTTTCTGGAGAAAAGAATACAGGAAAGAATTGTATCTTTGGGCAGTTTATCCGGTATTTATACTGCTGATGAGCCAGAGAGTACAAAGAAACGGACGTTTCTGAGTGCAAATTTATACAAAACTATTATTGATATTGAAAGTATAGAAAAAACTAACGGTTTGGAAATTGAGCCCGTGGATAAGGTTCAATACAACGAAGAAATTACAGGAGAAACAGACAAAGAGTATACGGATACTTATGAGGAGTTTTTATCAGATCAGGTTCATGATAAAGCTGAAAATGATACAGAAGAAGATAAAAAGGATGCAAACCGGTTGGCAGTGAAAGGAAAGGAGTTTCTCAGGTCCGGTATACTCGATTCTGCCAGAATTTATTGTGAAATGGCACTGAAACAAGGCCGGCAATCTTCTTCAGTATATAACGATCTTGGTTCTGTGTACCATTATAAATCACAGATGAGCGGGAACCCTGGTTACATACTCCGCAAAGGGGTAAAAGACGCCCAAAAATTTAAACAGGAGTTTTACGACAGTGCTGTTATTTCTTATACAAAGGCAATAGAACTTGACAGTACAAATACAGAGGCAATAACAAACAGGGCAGTTGTACACGATATCAATAGCAAGTCTCAAAAAGCTCTGGATGATTATTCACTGGCGATCAGTATCGATTCGTCATATGCTGATGCATACCGCAAGAGGGCTTCGACCTGCAAAAGCTTGAAAAAATTCAAAAAAGCGATAGAGGATTATACCGCTGCGATAGCACTGGGTACCGGCTCCTATAAGCACAACCCTGAGTTAAGGCTCGCGAATTCGTATTTTGGAAGAGGATCAACATATTACAGAATGGGTAAATACGAAAAAGCTGTAAATGATTATGACAGCACACTGGAAATTATTCCATCACATTCACTTGCAATACTGAACAAAGGTATTTCACTGGTGAGGATGAAAAGATATGAGGCTGCGATAGAGGCTTTGTCTGTTGCTATACGAAGTCTCTCTCCAGGAGAGTACAATGGTGCCCAAATTACTGGTTTTATGAATAGGGGAATGGCATTAAAAGCAATCGGGTTATTTGAGAATGCTATAGAGGATTTCAGGAATGCGGCTGCAAGGAAAAGGGATGCGCCAAGGGCTTACTGGCGTATTGCACAATGTTATTGTCTTGAAAACGACCCGGAAAAAGCACTGTATTGGTTAAGAAAATCGGTTGCCGAAGGGTTCAGTGATGTTCATCTGTGGATAAAAGACAAGGAACTTTCAAAGTTGTGGGATAATGAGGAATTCAAGGAAATTACAAAATAAATACGAAATCGGAAAATATTAATAATTACTAATTAAAATTTTGACTCCAATGCCTATTAAAACCAGTCCTCCTGCGATTTCTATTTTTTTTTCAAAGAGGTTGCCGCAACAATTTCCGATATAAACACCAATAAAAGACATTAGAAAGGTTATTGAACCGATAATGATTACCGGAAGGAAAATCGTGCCATTAAGAACAGAGATTGAAAAACCAACCGCAAGAGCATCAATACTTGTTGCAATTGCGAGGATAAAAAGAACAGAGACCTGGAGCGGATTTTTATATTTTTCTGTTTCTTCTACTAATTGAAAAGCTTCATAGATCATTTTTATTCCGATTATGGAAAGAATTGCAAAAACAACCCACTGATCATATTTTTCGATGCAGCATTTTATTCTTGAACCGGTACACCATCCTGCAAGCGGCATTATTGCCTGAAAAAAACTAAAAAATCCGGCTATTACAAAAGCGTGCCGGATTTTTATGTTTTTGATTGTTATTCCACTTGTTATCGAAACCGCAAATGAATCAAGCGCAAGTCCCACTGCAATGAAAAAAATTGAAATGAGACTCACTGTACTTTCTCTTATCAGATGTCTTCGATGAGTTTTTTGATACCGGATTTTTCAAAATTTACAATTATTTTCTTTGGTTTTCCGTTGTCTATTCCAACAATAAGACCATTCTCCTTGAATTTTTTATGTTTAATCCATTCACCTATGTGATAATGATTTTTAGGTGAGTAATCAAGTATTTCAACAGGAGTGTTATTGGTCTGCTTATCCTCTTCTTGATTTTTATTCTCTTCATCTTTTTCTGAATCTGAATTTGATGCAGGTTTTTCCAGAAGATCAGTTCCTTTAAAACAGACAGTTTTCTGACATTTGGTACAAAAATACTCAAAGGTAGAATTTCTGTCTACAGTTCTTCCATTTTCGGCAATACTCCTGTCGAGTTGTGCAGGGTGAATTTTTCCACAAAATCGACATAAAAGATCAAATTCTTCAATAGGACTGAACGCAGAAGACATGAAAATCTCCCTCCATGACAAAAAAACAACTACAAGAATGAATCAACTTAAAAAGAAAAATTACCACTTGGCACTCATAAAATCAAATCCGGTTCTGGAGGCTTATAGTATAAAAAATCCAATTATGTTAAATTTCCATCATATCAGGTGTTTTAATTTCATATTTTATACAATTAACATTTAAAGCAGGGGTGATATGAGAATCGTTTTTATGGGATCTGCAGATTTTGGAATTTGTTCTCTGGAAACTCTTATGGAATACCACAAAGTCGTTGGAGTTGTAAGTACACCAGCAAAACCAAAGGGCCGGGGACGCAAAACAGTTGAATCCCCAATTTCCTCATATGCCCGAAACCGTAATATTGAACCAATTCTGACACCACAGAATCTAAAAGATCCACAATTAGCCAAAACACTTTCAGATCTAAAAGCTGACATTTTTGTTGTAGTTGCTTTCCGAATTCTTCCAGAAACGATCTTTTCTATCCCGCCTTTGGGTACAATCAATATTCATGCATCACTGCTTCCCTCTTATCGCGGAGCCGCACCAATTCAGCGTGCAATTGAATCAGGTGAAAAAGAAACCGGTGTCACAATTTTCAGAATCGATAAGGGAATAGATACTGGCGAATTAATCCTTCAAAAAAAAGTTCAGATCGGCGATCAGGAAACAACTCCTGAGCTTTACATGAGATTAAGCAGGCTTGGTGCCCAGGCTCTTGTTGAATCCATTAATATGCTTCAAAATGGTACAATTCACCCATTAAAACAGGATAATTCCAATGCTACTACTGCTCCGAAATTAAGTAAAAAGGAAGCAAAAATCGACTGGTCAGAACCTAATATCAATATTTTTAATAAAATCAGGGCATTCAAACCTTTCCCTGGAACATCCATGGTAATGAATGGAAAACGAATTGCTGTTGAATGGGCTTATCCTCTTGACGAAAATACCAGTAAAAAACCAGGTACAGTGATCAAAAGTGGCTCCGATTTTATTGATGTACAGTGTGGGAAAGGAGTTTTAAGAATCATCCGCATAAAACCGGAAGGAAAAAGGGAAATGAGTATCCATGATTTTATTCTGGGTACAGATATTCCGGAAGGAATATTGCTGAATTGAATTTTTTTCAAAAACCAACAGGAATCTGGAGTAAAAAATGACATCTCGTCAATTAATTTTTCGGATATTAACAGAATTCGATAAACATCCGGGAAATCTCGACCGAATAATTGATCATGGATTAAGAGGGGCTCGCATAGATCACAGGGACCGGCGTTTTGTTTTCGAAATAGTATATGGTGTAATAAGATGGCAATTAACGCTTGATAATATGATCGATCATTATCTTACTGGTCATGCAGACTCGAAAGATATGGCTCTCTACAGGATCCTAAGAATAGGCATCTATCAGTTACTGCATATGAGAATTCCCGATCATGCTTCAGTTAATGAAACCGTCCGGCTTGCAAAAAGTAACAGCCAGACAGCCCGTTATGCAAGTGTGGTAAATGCAATAATGCGAAATATTATAAAAAACAAAGGATCAGTTTCATTACCGGAACCTGATAAGGATCTTGCTGGCAGACTATCCATAGAATTTTCTCATCCCCGATGGATGATAGAGAGATGGATGAAAAATTATGGTTTAAGCAATACAAAAAAACTATTAAAGTTTAATAATGAAAAACCATCAATTTACTTGAGAAGAAAGCTGCGAGATCTTTCAAAACCGCAGTTTGAAGCAGATGTGCGTACTATTTGTGAACAGGCATCCGGGTATCTTAATCTTTATTACAAACTTAAAAAGTCTTTGCTGCCCGAAAATATCCGTATGATTCAGCAGGGCGTGTGTAATGTTCAGGCACCATCATCAGGATGGGTTACAGCAATGATGGATGTGAATAAAGGTGACCATATTCTGGACCTCTGTGCTGCTCCGGGGGGGAAAACAGCTCTTATGTCTGAACTTGCTTCTGATACAGGAACTGTTGTTGCCTGTGAACTGAAATGGGGAAGAATGAAAAGTGTTATCGAAATGGTGAAAAGAATGCGTTTAAGAAATGTTTATGCTCTTCTCTGTGACGGGGTATTTCCACCTTTTACAGGCTATTTCGATAAAGTTCTTCTCGATGTACCATGTAGCGGTACCGGTGTTTTGCATAGACATCCTGAAGCAAGGTTGATTCGTACCCCTCAGGATATTGAACGGCTTACAAATATTCAGCGTAAATTACTGGATTCCTCGGTTAACCTTGTTGGAAAAGGAGGAATTATAGTTTATTCTACCTGTTCAATTGAACCGGAAGAGAACGATCTGATAATTCAGTCATTTCTTAATGATCATGCGGAATTCGTTGTTGACAATAACCCGGATGTTATTCCTGATCGTTTTATTTCAAATGCCGGTTTTCTTCAGATTACACCTTTTGAACACGCTATGGACGGGATGTTTGCAGCGCGTCTGAGAAAGATCAGATAAGCTGTCCATATCTGTTTGACTGTAAACAATATAAGGTATATTTTTGTATCGAGGATGAAATCAGACAAGTTTAATTTTCCCGGTAAATTATGTTCAGAAAAGTAGTTTTAATTACATGGCTAAATTTGGTGTTTCTGACAACTGCTTGTATACCACCCTGTAATTACTCTTACAAACATCTATATACCGAAAAAAACTTCACAGGTAGAAGTGTCTACGATAAAACTATTGGTTTAAGCCCTGCACTGTTTGAAGATGGGCCGGATACGACACTGTTATTAGAAAAAAAACTTTTAGAAACTTTGAAAAAAATACGTCCGGATCTTAAAATCAATAGTGTTAAAAAAATGGAAAACGCTTTTACCGGGGATTCGGGATCCCAATTACTTGCAAATTTTTACGATAAACTGTATAAATCTGATATGGTATCTCTTCAAACTTCAGAACCAATCTGGAGTAAAGTTCAAAGTGATTATTTATTGGTAATTCGTGTTAAAGGCGGTTACAGTTTAAAAACTTTTAAAAACCGGACTTTGAAAAAAATCGATCTGGAAACCGAACTATGGAATTGCAGGAACATGGAAGTTGTATGGCGTGGGTCAGTTGAAAGTTCATGCACCCAAGGTGAAATTTCAGACAGCCACCTGTTTTCCGAAACTGTTAAAAGAGCCTTTAATGAACTTCCATCTGCTGTTCCGTCATATGATGACAGAGAGTGGTAAAACAGATTATGACAGAGAGTGCAGAGAGAATTATAAAAATCGGGTTTAAGAAGAGTCCTAAGAAAATTCTGGATGAAGTTGAGTTCGTATCAGCAGAAATGATAAGAGAGGGATGGATACTTAAAGACACCTGTATTGAGGATGGGTTGGGGGGGGTTCACCTTTTTTTTGAACGTGAATTAAAAATCTGATAAATATTTTAAAATCGCCGAGTAGTTTTCCCGGAATTATCTAAAAGATTGCATGTACCGCTTTGTGTTTTTGTAAAAATGCAGCAATGGAGGCAAAATTATTCGGTTTATATATCTGATTATCTAAGGGCGAAAGCATAGGTTTTTAATCTTTGACTAAATATCAAAATTTTGATATATTATGAGCTTTAAAATTGACCGGACATGCAGATTCTGAATATAAATTGAACCATTATAGATGAGCAGAAAGGGAACTGTTATGAAGTATGAGATTAGAAACCTGGATCGTTTCAAGGTAATTCACATAATTGGTAATATTGATTCTATTGAGTCTACAAAATTTCTTGATACTGAGATTCAGACTCTGGTAGAATCCGGAAATCATCATTTTGTATTCAATCTTGAACGTACCACATTTCTTGACAGTGCAGGGATAAGCATTTTCATTCACTGTTTATGCGATGTCCAGCAGAACAACGGATCTGTTTTTATTATTGCTGAAGATAATCAGGTTAGAAGAGTTCTGGAAATGGTTGGAATTGATCGTTTGATCAAAACATACAATACTGAGAAAGAGTTCATTTCTGACCAGAAACTTGTCTCAGTTTGATAAAATACTTTGCATATGTAGTTTTTTTGCTGATACAAAATAAACAGATTAACAGATTCAAAATATTGATCAGGCTCAAAAAGTAACGTAAGCTGCTTTATTCGATTTTGTTGGAATAAAGCAGCTTTTTTATAATATCCAGGCTCCAGGAAAAAATAAACAGATTCGGCAGTTTATTCACAACTGAAACGACAATTACTGATTCTCAAAAAAAGATAGTGGAATTTATTAATAAGTCTGGAAAAACACACAAATTAAAAATACAATAGAATATTATGCGATTTTCCAGAGGTGTATCTTTAACATTTGTAATTGTTGCAGGGTTCCTTTGTTCCTTCTTGTTATTCACCGCTTTTCTTATTGTGCGCCATATCAGTTACAGCTATTCACCCACAGTTTCAAATGCCCAAAGATATCTGGAAAAGGGGAAAATTGATGAAGCCCTTGCATTTGCTAATCAAATCGAATCAGATAATGCTCCTGGCCTTGTTTTAAAGGGGCGTATCTGGCTGGCTAAAAGTTATCAAAAACAAAAAAAGGAGAAATGGAGCGGCTATGGCGTTGATGAAAATGAATGGTTAAAGGGTGAAGAGGTCAAAAAGTCAGAAAGATATTTTAAAGCTGCAATAAACAGAAAACCATCAGGGGTTGAACCATACTTCTATCTTGGAATTATTTATTCTGAAAAGGGATGGTTTTTTGAAGCAGAATCAGAATTTGAAAAAGCTCTGGATCGTGATCCGTCCAGAATCAATGTGCGTGTTTCTATGAGTTCTTTACTGGTTAAAATGGGAAAATATGATAATGCAGAAGAACAGCTTCGCATGGCCTATAAAAATGAACCTCAAAACCCTTTGGTTGCCAAAAATATGGCATTCCTTTTTCGGTATTACAAAGATAAGCCGGATTCTGCCTTAAGATGGTTTAATCGATATCTAAATAATGCTCAATCAAAAGATCTGGATGTAAATCTTGCAAAAAAAGAGTTTCGGGAATTAATTGAGCGTTATCCGGAATTCGCTCCGCCAGAACCTCAAACCTGGAAAGAAAACCGCATAAGATTCATACCACCAGGTAAATAAAACCTGAATTGAGACGATTTATTTTAGTAACAATAAACATCCAATTGCTGCACCTGGTACCCAAAGGGTTTCTTGGCTGTAAAAACCATATCTACCTGACAACTCATCTGACCAATAAGTACCCCTTTTCCATGATCGTTGTTAGTAACTGTAACCGGTAACTTCCATAATTGATATCGAAACCACAATCGGCTTCAGTTTACTCACTATCATGCAACTATCGCCAGAAATGGGTTGTGTGTAAAGGAATAATTAATGTTCAGGGAAATTAAAATCATCAGCAATGGTACACTAATTGCAGCATTCCCTATGGATATGATCCTGAAAAGGGGGGTGTTTATGGACAGAAAGAAGGTGCGGGAAAAATTATTAAAACTGGAAATGTGTGAAGTATATGTTATTAAAATTTATGAAAAAAGCTTTTCTGAAATTCACAATGCAGATATTCTGAATCAGATAAAGAATATTTGTCAGGACCATACAGAACATAAGGAAAACCTTTATTTACTCTGTGAAGAATTGCAGGAAAACATTGTTTCTGAGCATCCCGATGTGCATATACCTTTTTTCAAGGATATCGTTTTCGGTTCAGGAGTTTACCAGATACTTCAGGCACTGCTGGCTAATGAAAAAATAATGAACAACCTGTATGCAGAACTTTTTAACCTGGATCTTTCTGAAGATGTTTATGCCCAAATAGAGAATAATTATGATGATGAGCAGGATCATGTTTCATATATCGAAGAGATCATTTTAATAAAGAATGAAAGATCAGGAATGGTAAAAGGGCAAAAAGAGTGAATAGCACTATTTAATTAAGAATTAAGAGTTAAGAATTAAGAATCGGACGCTCCTGTATATGTGGTGCAGCAGTTTTGTGCCCCCGACTATGTTCGGCCAACAGCGTCCCCCGGGCAGGAATTCTTTTTCGTTTATCTACAGATTTGTTTTCAGTTATGTTTCAAATTTGGAGTTTAATAATCCCCAATCGGGGGCGGAGCTCGATTCTGAATTCATCCCTCCCATCAGTATTCAAGTCGGAGGACAATAAAAATGATATACAGTAATGAAGAAACAAAAAGGCGTATTCTGGAACATTTGAAATGGGACAACCGGATAGATGAAACAAAAATTCAGGTTCGTATCGATGATGAAACAGTATATCTGGACGGAACGGCTCCGACATGGATGTCAAAACAGGCAGCGCAAAACGATGCAATGGAAATCGCTGGCGTAAAAAAGGTAATAAACAACATAAAAATTCTTTATCCAGATAACTTGAATACTGTTGATGATACAGAACTGAGAGAAAGCCTGCGTAATGTATTTTCGTGGGATCAGGGACTCTCAACAGATAACATTGTTATTACTGTTGAAAATGGAACAGCAGTTCTTGAAGGGGCTGTTGATGCATACTGGAAAAAAACAAGGGCAGAAGAACTGGCATTTGATATCGGAGGTATAGTTACCGTTAATAATCTTCTTACGGTTGTTCCTACCAAAGATATTCTGGATGAAATGATTGCACAGGATATCGTAAACGCTCTTAACAGGAATTTCAGTATAAATGCCGAAACTATCGATGTAAAAGCTGCAAACGGGAGAGTAGTATTGTCTGGTATTGTATTAGACTGGAACACCTATAAAAAAGTATTTGAAATAGCAAAAAATACTACCGGTGTAAAAGAAGTTGTAAATGATCTGATTATCTCACCTTCAACCTTGTGATATTTATATTAACTATTTGACAACTTCATTCGTGGTTGAGCAGTGTTGTGCAAAGTTTATCAGTTTTTTCCTGGTAACTGGATATAATCTGAATTTTTTTGCATTTTTTCTATTCTCTCATTGAACGTATAAAGTGTAGATGCGCGCAGCATGAAAAAACGCACCACAGGAATGTATGTCTTTTCTGTAAAAATGGAAAAATAAATTTCAACTGTGTTGATCTGCCAAACCGATGATCAACACAGTCTTATAACAGAATCATTCATTCTGCTTTCGAAGGGTTTTTCATTTCATATTCCCCAAGTCGTGATTTGATCTTTGAAGAGATATGATCAAGCCTTGACTTCATGTTATCAAAAATGTTATCGATGTTTTTTTCGAGATACTGGGCTGATCGACTTTCGATTTTTTCCTGAAGTTCCTGACATGAAGTTTCGATCTCTTTACAGGCATCCATGGTTATCTCCCTGACATGTTCTGATAAACCATGATCCTTCCCCGACATTTTTCTCATGGCAATACCAGTAAGTGCAAGTACAGTAACTGGAATTGCAGAGAATGCAACTTTTTTTCTGATTTCTTTCATAACTCCTCCTTTAAATGGTTAAGCGGCATTATATTTGCCGTTTCTGATTTATTACGCAACATATATACCACAAGATTGCTTTAAAAATCAGAGGATTGTTATTTGCTTATACTTGTATTAAAAAGCTCGAATCTGATAAATTATTTACAAATCAGATGTTTGATTTATTTAACAAGCTGCAATTGCGGCCATATCCTGACAGACAATTACCAGAGAATTAAAAACGAGCAGAGCAGATCCAAAAATACTGATATTGTTATTAAACCGGTTTCAAGAGGGGGTCTATGCAATATACTGAATTTATACAAGAAGTTTGCAAAAGAGGCAATATCCCGGATTATATAAAGGCTAGAAAAATAGTTGAAGTATGTATGTCTACTTTAGGTCAGCGGCTTCCAACAACACTGGTTGCAGAACTTGGGGCACAACTTTCACTGGAAATGAAAGAAAACCTTCATTCTCTGAATGACCCGTCAAAAAGTGATACATTTACACTTGAAGAATTCTATAACAGGGTGAGTGCAAGGGCTAAAACGGGTTATCCGGATGCTGTCAGGTTATCAAGAGTTGTTATGGAAACACTTAAACTTGCTGTAACAGATGCAGTACTATCAAAAGTCCTGCAAAAACTTCCGGCACAGTTTGGTGAACTTTTCGGGCAGGAACCTACAGATCCCCTTTCACCAACAATAGAGTGAAAAACTTCCATTTATCGGAGTGTATATATGGCAGAAAAAGAAGAAATCAAGAGAGAAATCGAAGGATTGCTTTATGCAGACAGTCGTGTAAACCCGGATACCATTACTGTAGAAATGACTGATGGGAGAGTTGTTCTCAATGGGACTGTAACTTCGCTTGCAGCATTGAATGCTGTTGAAGATACTGTCAGGAGCTTTCATGAAATAACAATTGTCGACAACCGTTTAAAAATAGTGTATCCCGGAAATGTTGATATTTTAACTGATGAATCAGTTGCCGAAGCGGTAAAAACATCACTGAGACTAAACTGTAATATCAATGACGAGTTTGTAAGTGTTGATGTAGAAGAAGGTGTGGTTGAACTGTCGGGAGCAGTTGATTCGTATTGGCAAAAGATTGAATGTGCAAATATAGTAACTAATATAACCGGTGTGATTCAGGTTATCAATAAACTTTCGGTTGTACCTGTTCATAAAGTTGAAGACTTTGAAATTGCTGAACAGATTGAGTCTGCCATGAAAAGAACTGGCATGGTCGATACGGATTATATTACTGTAAAGGTAGAAAACGGAATAGTTACATTGACAGGAAAAGTACCGCACTGGAACGCATACAATTCTGCAGAATATACGGCAAAACATACGAAAGGCGTGATTGATGTTCATAATGAACTGATTCTTGCATAATGGAAGATTGCAAACAGATATAGATAACCAGTTCTGTTTTGACAATATCAGGAGGAAACAGGTTTGAGACCACCTGAATTAATAAAAATATCACCGGTAATATGGGAATTACCGGTAACCTATAAGACTGGTATGCGGGTACCGGCCCGTATCTAT
>DATGNN010000355.1:0-2182 GCA_035306725.1 Chitinispirillaceae bacterium
AAAACATCTGAAACATTTATAAATGGTTACCGGTTTTCAGATATCCTCCAAACGCTAAAATAATTATTTGTTTATTGAATTGAAAGATACCTTACATTTTTTTACAAAAGAAAGCATTATTTTTGTCTTCGTCAGGTTTCAATTCTTCTAATTCATTAAATCCTTAGAAAATTATTTAATTATTTAAAAGATGAAATATTATATAACATTGATTTTAATTGCAATGAATATTTACGTTACGAACGCACAGAATACTTCAGACCCCTATCAATGGCTCGAAGAAATAGAAAGTAAAAAAGCACTCGGGTGGGTTAATTCATGGAATACAAAATCAACCTCAATCTTTCAGGAACATCCGCAATATCAGAATATTTACAACAAAAACCTGGAGATAATGAATTCAACCGACAGAATAGCTTCTCCCTCCATAATAGGGGAATATGTATATAATTTCTGGCAGGATGAACAATATCAACGAGGAATATGGCGCAGAACATCATTAGAGAGCTATTTGAGTGAAAATCCTGATTGGGATATTTTACTTGATATAGATTCACTATCGGCTCACGATAATATAAAATGGGTATTTAAAGGTGCAAACGGTTTATATCCGGATTATGATAAATTTATGGTAAGCTTGTCGAAAGGTGGAGGGGATGCCGTTGAAATCAGAGAGTTTGATGTTGCCGGCAAAAGATTTGTCGAAGATGGTTTTATGATTCCTGAAGCCAAGGGCGGTGTTAGTTGGATAAATGAAAATATGTTAATGGTGTCTACTGATTTTGGCGAAGGAGTAACCACATCCGGTTATCCGATGCAGGTAAAAATCCTGAAGCGCGGACAAAAAATTCAGGATGCAGTGGAAATTTTTAAAGGAGACAAAGATGACATGGGTATTTGGGGTTCTACATACCATACAGAAAACAAGATTTATCAACTTATTTCCCACCGTACTTCATTCTATGAAGGAACCTACTACTTCATTGAAGATGGTAAACTTGTCCAACCGGAGTTACCGGCAGATATTGATTTAAATTCAATCTTTAAAGACCGGGTTATTTTTCAACTAAAATCAGAATGGCAGGTTAACAATCAAATATTTCCCCAGGGAGCAGTAGTAAGCATTTCCTATAATAACTTAATTGAGGGAAAAATGAATTTTGAACCGGTAGTAATTCCTGATGACAAATCCAGCGTAACAGAAATAGCAACTACACAGGACCGGTTGCTGATTAATATGTTGCAAAATGTAAAAAGCGAATTGCATTCATATTACTGGGATGATAAGTGGAAAAAAGAAAAAGTAAATGCACCAGAATTAGGCGCAATATCTCTGAGTTCCACCGACCGGTTTAGTAATAAATATTTCTTTTATTTTCAGAATTTTCTTGAACCATCTACCCTATTTTTCGCTGATGCACAAACCGGAACAACAAAGAATGTAAAATCATTACCAGCATGGTTTAATACCTCCAATTATGTAGTTAAACAATTTGAGGCAGTATCAACTGATGGAACACGTATCCCGTATTTCATTGTTCATTCAAAAAACATGCAATTGGACGGCTCTAATCCAACGCTGCTATATGCATACGGTGGATTTGAGGTACCGCAATTACCTCGATATTCAGCGTTAACCGGAACAGCCTGGCTGGAAAAAGGAGGTGTATACGTGCTGGCAAATATCAGAGGCGGAGGAGAATTTGGCCCTAAGTGGCATCAGGCAGGATTAAAGGAAAACCGCCAAAGGGTATTTGATGATTTTCATGCTGTTGCAGAAAGTTTAATTTCAAAAAAAATTACTTCTCCTCAAAAGCTTGGAATTTATGGCGGCAGCAATGGAGGATTGCTGGTAGGAGTAGCCATAACACAACGTCCTGAGTTATATGGAGCTGCTGTCTGCGCAGTACCGCTTCTCGACATGAAAAGGTACAATAAGTTGCTGGCAGGTGCCAGCTGGATGGCAGAATATGGAAATCCGGATATCCCAGAGGAATGGAAATATATTCGTAAGTATTCTCCCTACCACAATTTAAAAAAAGGGATGCAATATCCTGAAGTATTTTTCACAACCTCAACACGCGATGACAGAGTTCATCCAGGTCATGCACGGAAAATGGTAGCTAAAATGAACGATTTGGGATATAAGGTTTATTATTTTGAAAACACAGAAGGTGGACAT
>DATGNN010000356.1:0-4262 GCA_035306725.1 Chitinispirillaceae bacterium
CGTACATTTTATCGTATGTTTTTATGGTTTTTATCATGCAGACAGCATCGGGAATTCTTTCTGAAGCTGCAATCAGCATGATTGGATTGGGTCCATATGACAGTGTCTCGCTTGGTACGATTTTGAATGAAGCAATGAGGAATGAAGCTTTGACAGACGGAGCCTGGTGGGCATTCATACCGGCTGCAATACTGGTTACAATTACAGCTTTCTCTTTATATGTACTGAATAATTCAATGGAGGGAGTCTTTAACCCTCGTCTGCGTAAATAGGAGAACATATGCCTACTATAGAATCAGATAATATTCAATCGACAACTTCTGAACAGAATAGTCCTCAGAAAAAAAGTTCGGTTCCGATATTTGAGGTAAAAAATCTTCACTTGCATTACTTGACAAGGTTTGGTGAAAAAATACATGCCGTATCTGATGTTTCATTTTCAATGGATCAGGGGGAAGTATTAGGTATTGCCGGGGAATCCGGTTGTGGAAAATCTACCCTTGTTAACGGATGCATGGGTCTGTTTATTCCACCGCTCAAACCTACTTCCGGAGATGTACTTGTTTCTGGTGAGTCGTTGATGAACCGTGAGCCGGATGAGGTTCGTAGAAATGTGTTAGGCAGAAAAGTAGCTATGATTCCGCAGGGTGCATTTAATTCTTTGAATCCAACAAGAAAAATTAAGGATCTTGCGGCTGACATGATTGAAAGTCATGAGAATGTAAAAGATAAAAAAGAAATATATTCACGTTTACGTGAACGTTTCAGGTTAATAGGGATGGATGAAAGTATCCTGAATTCATATCCTATACAGATTACAGCGGGAATGCGTCAGAGATCAGTTATTGCAATATCAACTCTGCTTAATCCAAAAATGGTGATTGCTGATGAACCGACATCTGCTCTTGATGTAACAACTCAAAAATCAGTTATCAAAATGATATTTGAGCTTCTTGACAAAGGCGTTTTTTCAACCATGATATTCATCACTCATGAACTGCCTTTGTTACGACATGTTGCAGGAAGAATAGCTGTAATGTATGCAGGTGAATTTGTTGAATTAGGTACTACTGATCAGGTAATATTTGATCCAAGGCATCCATACACAAAAGCTCTTATGGGGTCTATGTTAAGTGCTGAACCGGGGCAAAGACAAAGAAAACCGATTGCTATTGAAGGTGCCCCGCCGAATCTGGCAAAGCCGATTGAGGGTTGTCGTTTTGCCGACAGGTGTCCGGTTGTAAAACCGGAATGCAAGAAAAATAAACAGGTTATGCGTATAGTTGCTGATAGACAGGTGAGGTGCCAGTATGCCAGTTGAAACTGATATATTTAATGCTAAAAATGTTATATGTACCTTCGGGCATGGAAAGAAGCTGGTTAAAGCGATTGATAATGTAAGTTTTGACATTAAAGACCAGGAAATTGTATCGCTTGTAGGTGGGTCTGGATGTGGAAAGAGTGTTTTGGCCAAAATAATGCTTGGATTGATAAAACCGAGTTCCGGGAAGTTTTTGTATAAAGGAAATGAAATTAAAAATCTCAAAACTCACTGGCGTGAAGTTCAGGCTGTTTTTCAGGATCCGTTCAGTTGTTTCAATCAGTTTTTTACGATTCGATCCCAGTTGAAAGATTCTTTTGGAATTTTTAAAAAAAAGCCATCAAAAAAAGAGATTGAAGATAGAGTCGATCAGGCTTTATTGGCGGTGAATATTAAACCGCCGGAAATAGAGGGAAAATACCCTTTTGAACTTTCCGGGGGGCAGATGCAGAGAATGCTTTTAGCAAGGATATTTATTTTGCGGCCCAGAGTTCTTATTGCAGATGAGCCTACAAGTATGGTTGATGCTTGTGTCAGGGCAAATATTCTTGATTATTTGATGAAAATTAAAAGTGAGCTCAAGATGACAATAGTTTTCATAACGCATGATATTGGGCTTGCTTATTATGTCAGTGACAGAATTTTTATTATGCATAAAGGGAAAATCGTTGAGCACGGGTCTCCTGATGATGTTGCATTAAAACCAAAAAATCCACACACGCAACAATTGCTTGATGATATTCCTGATATCAATAAAAAGTGGCTTGAGAGAGAAAAGAAAGTAGTGAATGTTGTTGAATAAATCTTTTAAAGAAAAAGTTGCTTTTTTCGATATTCTGTTTATCAAAACACACAATCACAAAAAATGTACTAATCTTTTCAAAAAATGTTAACACAGATTAGCTATCTTAAGCGGATAAGAGATAAAATCATATCTATTTTAAGTGTGTGGTTGTATCAGGTGAATAAGAGTAGTTTAATAAATTCAATTTGAATAGATTTTAAATATGAACTAAGATTTATATTTTTTCACTAAACATGAAACAGAAACAGTTTTACATAAACGACTCTCAAGGAGGGTTGGTTGCTAAGAATTAAAAAAACATTTTCAAGATTGTTATTAGTTGTAGGGGCAATTGGTTGTTTATTTACACTGGTTGCAAAGGAGGATAAGCCGGACTCGAGTGAGTTTAAACAGATGCTCGATTCATTAGGTTTGACAGAGAATGATCTGGAATCGAAAGTCCGATCTACGTTAATGTTCGGGGGGTCATCACCGGTATCGTTTTCTGGTGAGGCAAGATTGAAATTACAGTATCATCAGATGAAAAAGCCGCCGGTTTATCTGGAAAATGACAAGTCTTATGTTCAGTCAAACTGGGAAGGCAACGAGTCTTTTTATCGAATGGGAATGGTAGCTCGGGCCGGTAGAAATGCGGTGTTGTGGTCTAAAATAGGTTTTCAACATACACTTCCGGGTACTTTTATAAGAGATAGAGACCGACATAGTGTGATTGATAGCAGGCATGATAAGATGAACGAGTCAGCAGTAATTCACGAGGATATGAGTGCCGGGTTGGCAATTCGCACAGTGCCAGCTTCTTTCTGGTTGAAAATGGGTGCTGTTCACTGGATTGAAGCTTCACCTTTAACTATCTGGAAATCACAGCCACGTACATTTGCCTGGGAGTATCTTCCGTTTGAAGTTGAACAGCCAATTGGTAGATATTATGAATACAATATCGCTAAAGGCGAAAAAGCAGGAAGAGCCGCTTGGAATAAAAAAGCTTTTCAGGGTATTAACTTGGAAAGTATAAATCTTCCTTCAAATCTTTATTTAAATTTTCTATATGGTACATACCAAAGATATGATAATTTCGAAAGGGAGTATTATGATTTTTCCAATGATTTAGCATATGCTGGTGATGCTGGGTCTGATGCAAAAGGGAAAGGAATCGGTGACTCATACCGCCATCTGTTTCATGGAAGAATAGCAAAAACGGACTGGTTTGGTGGAATAACACCTTCATTAAATTTGATGATCTACAAATATGATGACAATATTGTTAAAACACAAACACCCAATTTTACCTTTAAGGAATTATTTGGCATTGAAAAAGAAGGAGATACCGGGAGAGTATTCTATAAGGAACCTGTAATAGGTTCATTTGAATTAAAAGGACAAATAAATGATAAACTGAAAATACATACTGATATTGGTATTTCTTTTGTAGATACAAATTGGGTACTATATGATTCAATTATAGATCCTTCATCAGGAAATTCGTATTATAGAGAAGATAGAAAGAGTACTCGTTCAGATATAAAGCCTGCCATTTATACCCGATTAGAAAGTAGATATGGAATACCGGTAAATGCAGATATTGCAATAATAAGTAGGGGATATTATTCGCCTATGTCTTTTGCTGCACCGGCGGATCTGTTTTATCCTTTTGAGTCAAATTTGATTGGTCCTGGGAAATTTATTGGCGGAGGAGAGGCTTCTCCCTATACTCAGAATATGGCAGGTGTAAATTTGCAGGTGGCACCTGAGTTGTCAGGGTATGGACATTTAAAAATCTCATACGGGCAACACTTCCAGTTGAAATCATCGCAGGATGTAATTTATTTCCCTTATAGGTTAAATGGTCAGGATATGTTTTCGCTGTTTCATTCTTCCTACTCCAGATGGGGGAATGATCTGGTAGATTTAGATATGTTAAATGGGAAAAAATACATTAAAAGACTTGGTGATGAATCATATACAACCAAGGCATACTATAATAATTCAAATAATGTTCCTGTTGTTGGTGCTGAAGGTGGTGGTTTAAGATCCGATTATATGGCCATGTTTGAAAGCTTCGTTCCATATCAAAGTGTTGAACAGGCGGATTCAAATTTGAATGAAAAAACAACTGTCTATTCCAGAAGTAAATGGGTG
>DATGNN010000357.1:0-2887 GCA_035306725.1 Chitinispirillaceae bacterium
GGGACTTTGTACCGATATTGGCGCGAGTAACTACTTCAGGCTTCATGACGGATACTTTCATATATGGGCTGGTTTAAAATCAGATACTGATCCCAGACTTGTTGAAAATATCATAATTGAAGAGATTGAAAAGATCCTGTCGCAACCTCCTGAACCAAAAGAGATCAAACGGATCATCAACTCTATCAGAATGTCTTTTGTTAACAGTCTCAACAGTCTTGAAGGGCTTTCAGACCGGCTTGCATGGTTCGAGAGACTTAACAGCTGGAAAGATATGCTCGACTATCCCCAAAAAGTTTCTTCACTGAAACCGGACGAAATACCTGATGCAGCAAAAAAATATCTGGATGTAAACAAAATGACTGTAGGTACACTTCTTCCCTTAAAACAGACTGCAGATAATAAAAAGAAATCTGAAAATTCAACAACGAAACAACAGGAACTTTAGAATATGAAAAACATGACATTTTATCCGTTTCTCATTATGGTAATGGCATTGTGCGCCTTTTCGAAATCAAAGACTGCAGCCATTGTAAACCATCCGTCACAGTTGAAATTTAAAAAGCTTGATTGGAAAGTACCGGAAGGAAAACCGTACCGTATCGAACTAAAGAACGGTTCTGTGCTCTATATTGCCCAGGATTCTCTTCTTCCCATGGTTCAGATTGCCGGATATGTTAACTACGGTTCACTTCTTGATCCTGAGGGAAAGAAAGGTATCTCGTCAATGCTTACTACTCTTATGCGAAGCGGCGGAACCAAAAAATACTCTTCCGATACCCTCAATGAACTGATTGATTTGATGGCGATAAAGATCGGCCTTTCATCATCACAGTCACAGCTCACATTCAATGCTTCATTTTTATCTGAGTACACAAAAGAAGCTCTGGATATTATTCAACAGATCCTCTTTTATCCCGTTTTTGAGCAGAAAAAAACTGATAAAGAGAAGACTCTATTTATAGAATCGATTCGTCATCGTTTCAATGAACCATCACCCATTCTGGAAGCAGCATACCGTAAAACCATGTACAGTGGTGAGATTGTGGGGCGACTGCCTACCGAAAAATCTGTGAAGGCTGTGTCAAGAAAAGATCTGATTTCTCTTCATAAAAAAATATTTACACCATCAAACATGATTCTTGCAATCTCCGGTATGTTTGATCGGGATTCAATGACCGGCCAGATTGAAAAACTTTTAAATGCAAATAGGGATGCAAAGCCTGGAACCAAATTCCCATCAGTAAAACTGAGCAATACTCACAAATGTCTTTTAGTTCACAAACCGCTTTCACAGGCATATGTACGTCTGGGATTACCACTGTTTAAACGCCCTCATCCCGACTATTATGCGATGTCGGTTTTGAATGTCATTCTTGGAGGTGGTGGATTTACGTCGAGACTGGGAACAAAAATCCGTTCTGACGAAGGGCTTACTTATTCTATTTACTCACATGCAGAATCCAACTATACCTTTGACGGAACGTTTTTCATCGACTTTTTTACTGGCAATTCCTCTTTTGCCAAAGCAGTTGACCTTACTTTAAAAGAGATAAATAATATTGTTTCAAATGGTGTAACAGACAAGGAAATAGACCATGCAAAATCATCACTCACTGGCGATCTGCCGTCAATGTTCCGTTCCTCTTTTGACATTGTTTCAACATATGCATGGAATGAATACTACGGACGTTCTGAAAACCACTATAAGGAATATGAAAAGAAAATTAATGCGATTACAAAGAAGGATTTAATCAGTGTAGCCCAAAAGTATCTCAATGTAGATAATATCACATTTACGGTTGTTGGTGATACTACAGCATTGCTCAAACAAAAATCCGGGGACTTTTCATTAAAAAATTTCAAATATAAAACTGTTAGTGTTGATTCTCTTCTATTATTACCATAACAGTTTCACAAACAGGAGGTTTTTAAAATGAAAATTGCAATCGTTCTCCATTCACAATCCGGACATACTGCCCAATTTGCAAAAATCATTGCATCAAAGTTCACTGAAAACGGGCATGAAACAGATACCAGGCTATTGCGCACATCAGGTCACGTATCACCGGGAAAAAAGAATTTCGAACTCAGGGACGCGCCTGAAATTGACCAATATGATGCAGCTCTTTTTGGCGGACCGGTCTGGGCATTTACAGCATCACCGGTAATCATGAAATACCTGTCCGGGTTGAAAAATTTCAAAGGTAAAAAAGCTGCCTGTTTCGTAACCATGGGATCACCATTTCTCTGGATGGGCGGCAACCAGGCTGTTAAAGCGATGAACAGCAAACTTGAGAGCTGCGGTGCCGACGTTTTGAAGGGAGAAATCGTTCCATACCATTTTAAGGCAAACAAAACCAAAATGACTGAATCAGCAAACAGGCTCTATACAGCAATTACAGGGTAAATTCCTTTTCGAATTTCCCGGCTACAGGGATCCCTGAACGTGCGCTTATTTATCGAAAATTTTTATCACAACAGGTTTGCAGCAAGTTCCGAAAGCTTTGAACGCTCTCCTTTAGTCAAGGTGACATGGGCTGCAACTTCCTGTTTCTTGAATTTTTCGACAACATAGGTCAGGCCGTTGCTTGACGAGTCTATGTATGGATTATCAATCTGATAGGGATCGCCGGTAACTACAATCTTTGTTCCGTCCCCTACCCGCGTTATTATGGTTTTGATTTCATGGGGTGTGAGATTCTGTGCTTCATCAATAATCAGGTACTGATTGTGAATTGAACGTCCCCGTATGTAGGTTAACGGTTCGATAACAAGTATACCCATGTCAATCAGTTCCCTGAATCCTCTTATATGTATGCTTGTACGATTGTCGCGGCGCATAATCAATTCAACATTGTCGACTATAGGATACATCCATGGCGTC
>DATGNN010000358.1:0-6245 GCA_035306725.1 Chitinispirillaceae bacterium
TTGGGCTTTTCTAATTATTGGAATTCTTCCCCTGATTCCGTTTCTGTTTGGGAATTTTAATTACATTACACGTTTTATAATGAGTTCAGTAATAACTGCTCTTGCTTTTCTTTTAATAGGATTGGTAAAGGGGGCTATCCTTAAGACTTCTGTAATTAAATCTGGTGTACAGACATTAATGACAGGTGGAATGGCTGCCTTTTTGGCTTATCTGGCAGGTGCTGTACTGAGGAGATTTTATGGAGTAGATTGAGTTGATGAGTATTTTTCTGTAATTAATTTCAGATCATCAAGTACCCATTTATTATTTGGATAAAGCTTAAGTGCTAAATACATATATTTTTTAGCATTATCCAGGTCATTTTTTTGCCAGTATGCTGTACCTAAAGTGTAATAGGTTGTGAACATTTCAGCTTTGTCATCGCTATACATACTTTTTAAGAGTTCTATTGCCCGGTCAATATTTCCTCCCAGAGTTTGAGGTGCCTTGATACAGAAGAGTGCAAGTGAGTTGTTGGCTTTTACATTGCCGGGATCTAAAGAGAGAGCTTTTTCAGGATAGGCTTTGAGTTTTCTCAAATTAGCAAGTTTATACCCCAATCCCTTGCACCATAGAAGTTGAACGTAAACATCAGCAAGGAGGGAGTAGGCATTGCTGATCTCTCCATATTCCTTTATGATGTTTATTAATATTGAGCGACTTTCTTCAAAATATGAAAGTGCGATTTTTTTGTCATTTTTTCCCATGTTTACCAGACCGCAAAGATAGCTAACCTTTGCGTTCCAATAAAGACCAAGCTGTTTGTCGGACTGGCGAGAAAATATCAAGTTACATCTGGTCAGATTTAGATTGACAGAAGTATCAAAGACATCGAAATTGTAGATTCTGTCTCTTGTTTCAAATAAAAGTCTTTTTCCGTATTCAAAAGAGTAATCTGTTTCATTTTCAATAGAAGAAACCTGAAAAGATAAGGTAAATAGAATAACGAAAATACCGATAATTTTAAAAAAATTCATGATAATTGTGATATTTGAAAAAGTTTACAATTGTTTCAGATCAAACCTTTTGATTCTTCTACATCCATCATTATATTCATGTTCTGAACAGCAGCACCAGAAGCACCTTTTCCAAGATTGTCAAACCGGGTCATAATCAGCAACTGTTCATTTTTTGCAAATACAAATAATTCGATCATATTAGTGTCGTTGCATTCAACAGGTGATAAAAAGCCATTGTTGAGAATCTGCTCTGGATTACCATCCATTACTTTTACAAATGGTTCAGAGTCATAATATTCCATATACAGAGATCTTATATCATGATCAGAGAATTTTTTTGACAATAAATTCTGGTGTAACGGAACTGACACAACCATACCTTTATAATAATTTCCGACAATTGGAACAAAAAGAGGGGGATTGGACAAACCTGAGTGTTTTGTCATTTCCGGGATATGTTTATGGCTAAGAGACAATGCATAGTAACGTGGTTCTTTAAAGCTGCTTTTTTCGTCTTCATAAGCTGCAATCAGTTTTTTGCCGCCCCCGCTATATCCTGATACTGCATAAATGCTTACCGGGTAATCTGAAGGTACAATACCATTAGCTATCAGCGGCTTTAGAAGCATTATGAAACCGGTTGCGTAACATCCCGGATTGGAAACCCGTGAGCTGTTACGTATCGTTTTTCGTTGATTTTTGTCCAGTTCCGGGATTCCGTAAACCCAATCAGGTGCGGTTCTGAACGCTGTGCTTGCATCAATGATACGTGTATGGTTATTACGGATCATTGAAACAGATTCACGAGCAGCAGAATCCGGTAAGCATAATATTACCATATCAGCACTATTCAGGTACTGCGATTTAAGATGTGGATCTTTTCTTTTTTCATAAGGGATTTCTAAAAGTTCGATATCATCACGGTATTTAATTCTGTCCCTGATCTGAAGGCCTGTTGTACCCTCCTGCCCATCAATAAAAAGTTTGAACATTATATTATTCCTTTATGATCGTGATTGGAAAAAATGATTTTTTGTCGCAACAGCCGCAATAAAAATAATTGAACATTCAAATAATCAGGTAAATTTATTACCTGAATGGAGACGATTAATTTTTGATGAGCCTGCGAGAGCGGTTCTACTGCAAAAAAGATTAGTGTAAATGATTACGATAGTGAGGTAGTAACTTATTGGTTCGATAACTGGTTAGGTAGATATGATCTTCACAGCTATAAAATAATCATTACCGAAATTTGAATGGGATTCATGTACTATATACATGTCTTTGTTATTGTCTGAGCCAGCCTTTACGATATAGTACTGCATTCTTTGGGCTGTTCACGGATAGAGAGCCGCTGTTATCGGGCTGAATTCACATAATTACATTCTAAGTGAAATGACTCGCAAAAGAATTATTACTATTTAGGTGTTATCAGATTGTATCCAGTAGTTTCGAAAATCCATGGCAAATCTTTCAAATGTTATAGGGTCTCTACCAAGAATCACTTTCAGGTCATTTCGAATTTCCTCACACCATCCATGACGTGCAATCTCATAAAGTCCTATCATCAATTCGGCTGTTTCCCAGTCCCATCCTGCACCTTCCAGTTTTTTTCTGGTATCATTATGAGAGACAGGTGTGTAAGTTACATCCCGACCTGTAACCTTTGAGAGAATTCGGGCGATCTGGTAATGGTTCAGAGATTCTTTCCCGGTTAAAGTGTAGATATGGTTGCGATATTCAGGGTTGAGCAAGGCTATTTGGGCAGCTTCAGCTACATCTCTACCATCTACAAAGCTTATGCGTGAATTCCCTGCCGGGAGATTGATCTTTCCTGTTTTTCGAATAAAATCACCAGCAAGATTTATAAAGTTTTGCATTAAAAGATTTGGCCTTAAAATTGTGTAATTAATACCGGAGCTTATAATACACTTTTCAAAAATGGACAGGGGGGTATCTGTTCCTTGTTCCACACCAATTGCACCCATCGTAACTATTTGGTCAACACCCATTAGTTTTGCTGTTTGAATTGCAGGAAGAAGCAGTTGGTCTAAATGTTTGCATCTAAGAGGAGCCGACAGGAAAAGACTGTCTATATTCTCAAATGCGTGATAAAATGTATCCGGTTTTTCATAATCGAAATAAACTACCGGGCACCCGCTGGTATCTATTTCCAGTATTTTTTGTGGATCTCTTACAGCAATTCTTACACAAATATCCTTTGATCGTAACTGTTTTATCAGTTCTCTGCCAATTGTACCTGTTCCTCCAGTAACGAGTATTGCGTTTTTCATAATTTTAGCCTCCATCGTTTTGCTCCTATAAATACTACGGAAACAGGTTAATTCATATTCCTGAAACAGTTATCATGTTTTTTAGGCACGGTTTTTGATATACTTTCAAGGATTAAAATTACTTAGTGCATTCTTTCATAATGCCAAAAGGATTAGAGATCGTTTTTTCTTAAGAATTTATTACAGTCATGATGTTTAGATGCAAAAATGAGAATGCTGGCAATTCAGGTAAGGATAAAAAAAATTTAATTATGTATGGATTAATTAGAACTTTTCTATTATCTTAAAACCCTTCAAAGGAGGTGGGCTCATGTCTATCGCTAAAAGAGCTGGTGTTGTTGTGATGACAATTTTATTGGTTACTGTGTTTTTTAATTGTGGAGGTGGTCAGCAACAACAGCAGCGTGATACGCAGCAGGAGGGGACAGCTCCTTCTGATACTATGCAGCAAGACACAGTTCAGCAGGATACCGCTCAGCAGGATACTACAGATCTTTAAGCAAGGATGGCATTGCTCGCAGAATAAAATGTCTTTTTAGAAAATGTTTATTTTCATGTCAGAGTTTTCTCATTTAATTAGTGAAAAGAATTTCAAACAACTTCGTCAATGGTTTCATGAAAATGGAACTCTCGAAATAGTAGAGGAGCTTACCAGGAGTGATCCGGAACAGCGTGCAATAGCGTTCCGGCTCATTCCTAAAGCCAGAGCTATAGATGTATTCGAGATGACGGACCCTTCGGTTCAACAACAGATTCTTAATATCCTTAGAGAACCGCGGGCGCGTGAAATTCTTGAGGAGCTTGAACCAGACGACAGAGCTCGTCTTTTGGATGAGATGCCTCCATTATTGGCCAAAAAGCTGCTTGAGGGTTTATCATTCAAGGAGCGGCGACTTACATCTCTTCTTCTGGGATATCCGGAAAATTCTGTGGGTCGAATTATGAGCCCGGAATTTGTGGAACTTGAAAAAAATATGACAGCCAACGAAGCAATAGCAAAGGTCAGAAGTTCCGGAAGGGGTGTTGAAGCTATCTATTCGCTCCCGGTAATAGATCAAAATCACAAATTTATTGGAACCATTGATCTGGGTGATCTGGTACTGGCAGATTGCAACATAACAACCGAAAAACTTTTAACCGAAGAAGCATATTCTGTTAAGGCTGATGAGTCTCAGGAAAAGGCTTCCAGACTTCTTCTGGATCTTGGTCTGATTGCTCTTCCTGTGGTAGACAGTGAAGAGAAACTGGTTGGCGTTTTGACTTTTGACGACGCCATGGAAGTTCTGCAGGAAAGTGATACTGAGGACTATCTGCGTACCGGAGCTTCGGAGCCACTTCGTGAACCGTATCTGACTGCATCAATGCTGCGTTTGACGAAAACACGAGCTGTGTGGTTGCTGGTGCTTGCGCTGGCTGCAACCCTTACGGTCAATGTGCTTAATTTTTTTCAAAGTACCCTTGAATCTGTTCTTACCTTGTCTCTTTTTATTCCTCTTTTGATTGGTATAGGCGGTAATATCGGGTCTCAATCTGCTACAATTATTATTAGAGCAATGGCTTTAGGTGAGATTCGTTTCGGCGATACCGGTGCTGTCTTATTTCGGGAAATCCGTGTAGGGGCTTTGCTTGGATTAGTTCTTGGAATAATGGGATTCATTTTCGTGAGTATTGTTTTTGGAATAAATATGGCAATAGTACTTTCTTTATCTCTGTTTTCCATCGCTGTTCTTGCAGCTTTTGCAGGCTCATTACTTCCAATGACAGCAAAAAAAATAGGAATAGATCCTGCTGTAGTGAGTGCACCAATAATTTCTACACTGGTTGATGCATCAGGGTTGATTATTTATTTTCTAATTGCAAAAATGGTTCTGAGTATTTAACAAAAAAGCCCAACTTCTACCAGATTATCAATTATGACCAGCTGATGTTCTGCGGATAGTCCCCATCACCCCGAAGATTAACTTATAGTTGAGTTGAAGTAATGGCAGTTGGAAATAAGGCCTCCTGCTACAGGGTTATTTTGAATAATTTCCAATGTTGAAAAAAGAAATTTTACTGTTTCGGTGAAAATTATTTCAGTACAGGTACTTTTTTTGATTGTTATATCTTTGTGTAACTGTTTTGTTAGGGAATCTTTAATTAGCTAAATTTTTATCAGGAGGGTTATATGGCTATGCCTTCTTTGAGAACGATGAATCCTATATCATCTTTTCGTAATATGATGGAGGATTTTTTTAATGAACCATTCATGCTGGCTAATCGTGAAATACCCACTTTTTTTCCAAAAGTTGATATCGTTGAAGATAAGGAAAGATATCTTGTAAGAGCTGATATGCCGGGAATGAATAAAGATGATATAAATGTATTTATTGAAGGAGATACGTTAATAATAAGTGGTGAAAAAAAGGAAGAATACAAAAAAGAAACAGAGGGATATACTCATCTTGAACGATCTTCCGGTTCTTTTCAAAGGTCGTTCACTTTGCCGCAAAATATTGAAAAGGAAAAGGTAAATGCCAGTTACAGAGATGGTGTACTTGAGTTATCACTTCTAAAAACTGGAGAACCGGAGAAGAAGGGGACAAAAATCGAAATCAAAGGATAACAAGATCATTCCAATTCAGGTAAACCGGAAAAAGGAGTTCGCTTTTTCCGGTTTATTCTATAAAATGTAAGATTCAAGAATAAGCTTTGGTAATTTTAGTAATTGTCCTCATTTTCGAAATTTCTGACCTGCGAGGTAAAATCCGATAAGTCCTGATAGAAAAAACAGAACAATAGGGGGAGTGGGTATTGAACTTGCAGTTTCAGAAGATTTGGGGTCCAGAACAATTGGATTTATTGTAATATTATCGTTTAATGTTAATTCAAAATATCCCATTTTTTTACAATTATCTATGAATGTGTAGTGAAAATCCGGTAAAGGGTCAGTTAAAGAATTATGTGGAAACA
>DATGNN010000359.1:0-15526 GCA_035306725.1 Chitinispirillaceae bacterium
AGGTTTCGGTGCAGGAACATACACATTGATAAGTTATACAGGGTCATTAACCGACAATGGGATTGAAATTGATGCCGATGCGGGACAATATTCTTATTTGATTGAAGCTGGTGACCAGAAGGTTGTATTAGTTGTTCAGGAACAAAGCGGGTTGCTTCCAATTACTGTAAAAAGTAATACAGGAAGCGGAAGCAGTGATACATGTTTGATTTATACAGATGACTGGTCAGTAGTTTTTGACGAAAGTACTGGAGGGCAAATAAGGTTTTTATCCGATCAACCCGACGCTGGAGGGACAAACCAGGTGGCAAATGTTGATATAAATACCCTTTTTTTTGTTTCATTCGGTGAAAATTCATACAATGTAACTGCAAATCTGGAGCTGGTTGAACTGTCATCATTTCATGCAGTTCTTCATAATAAATATGATCTTTATGGGGTCAGTTTTACTGAGGAATATACGGTATACGGTTCAGGATTATTTTATGTAAAAGTGATTGCTGTAAACAGTTCAGGGAGCAGCCAGACACAATCTTTGCAGTTTATTTCGTCCCGAAAAAATGACGGTAACTCAATACGGATAACAAAAACCTCAACAGCTTCAACCTGTCCTTATTTGCTGAATGCAGAAAGTTCAGATAATCAGTTTGACATACTTATGGTAATAAAGGAACTGTGGACTAATGCAACAGGATTTGTCAGCGCATCCGGCAATAACAGTATACTTGGATTTGAAGAATCATCCTGTACTTTTACAAACAATATGTACCGGTCATGGGAATTCATGATTGATTTTTCGAAAAAATCGCTTATTGATACATCGTCAACTACTAACACAATTGCAAACAATTTTATCTGTCCCGATACGCTTGAATTTATTACCGGTACTGTGGCAATGGAAAGAGCATGGGAACATTATTTAAGGGGACACTGGACGCTTGATGATGAAACAGGGGATACTGCAAGGGACTATTCCGGTAATAATCGCCATGCATCGGCAAGTGGAACCTGGACCAGTGGTATGTGGGATGGTGGTTTACAGGTAACAACAGGTGAGCAGATAACCTATCCTGATGACAGTAATTTTGACGGTGTGTGGCATTTTACTGTAATGGCCTGGATTAAAACCAGTACCTTAAATGAAAACACTGTTATAATCGGAAAACATAACGGGAGTGATGGATGGAAACTGACCGGAAACAGTTCGGGGAAGGTGGCCTTAACACTTGACAATACGGTTGTAAGCGGAAAAACCGGTGTGGCAGATAATCAGTGGCATCATGTTGCAGCAGCTTTTTCAACAAAAAAGGACACTGTAAAAATATATGTTGATGGAATTGCAGACACGGTTGTGGGTGGTTCTTTTACTGTATCACAAAACATTTCCGGTATTATAATGGGTGGGCAGTATGCGGGAATACTTGATGATATAAGATATTACGATGAGAAAGTATCGGAAAACACTCTTAAAGGCATATATCAACTTGGGTATCGCTCGTCATCGGGACTTTATCAGGTTCGTGCCGATAATAACAATACTGTACATTTAATCATGGACGGAGGAACTGTTTCCCGGTATTACCCGATATTTAAAATAGAAAATTACTGGGCTTCATCAAAACCTCAAGCAGGTTGTGTTGTTCTTGATGGAACTGCGCTGACAGAAAATTCCGATTATTATGTTTATTTCAACAGTGTAAAAAAAGAACTTGTTTTGGGGCTTAATAAAATTCTCAACAATGAAGAGGCTGTTCTTTACGTAGATGATTCGTACAGTGATGGGTCAAAGCGGGTAAATCCTGTAAGAAAGATGAGCTGGGGTATAGACAAAATCGATTCGAGAGATTATGTATGGGTGAAGAATTTTGAAGGCAGCAGTTTTGGCAGCCCGACATCAAATCAGTGGTATATAAACTGGAATATGGGTACATCCGGTTCGGCTCATCAAAGCCGTGATGGAGAAATATGGTACATGGCAAGTTCTGTTGAAAAAGCTTATACAGAAATCGATACAACATCCTCCAGCCTTATACCGGGCAGTGAATCACAGGCATATCATTCTACAATGGGTGGCATCAATCTTGAAGTAAATTCTGAACATGTAAGAACAACTGAAAATATAAATAATTCTTTTACATATACTATCGAAGAAAGCTCAGCAGTACGTGTAAAATTGAGAATAAATGAAAGAAATGCTTTTATTGGTGAAAATGGCTATGACATTGTTACGAAATGGACACTGTATCCGTCAGGACAGATATTCCGGTACGACAGTATTTATAATTTTACCATGTCACCTTCCCGTATTTATTATGGATGGTTTATGGATGATCAGACAAACGCAACAATACACACTGATAAGCAGAATAAACGCGCTGGTGTAATATATTCGGGCGGTTATCCCGATTACGCGGTCGCATGGCTGTCGATGAGAAACGATGGTGGTTATCAGGGAGAACCGTTTGAAAGTGACACATTGCGGATAACCCAAAATGAATACAGGTCAGGATTTGATTTTTACGAAGCCTCATTATCCCAGGCATGGAATTCCTCAAATATAGAGATGGCCGTTTATCTTGATTTACAGCATACTGCAATGAGTACAGCTTCGATTGATTCTTTTGGCAACGGTGTTCAACATATTGGAATTAAGGGTAGTGATGCCCTTATAATGTTGAACGGTACAATCAATACGACTACCATGGGTGATTTGAATGAAGACGGATTTAATGAAACAGAAGGTGCTTATATAATAAGTGCCGAAAACAATACTGTTAATTTCAAGCTGCCGGCTGAAATTGACACGTGCAGATTCTATCCGGCTTTCAGAATAACCAATTATTTCGCTTCTTCAAAACCTTTATATGTGATTTTGTATAAAGGAACCGATACTGCCTCCATTCTGGAAGGATATCAGTACAATGCATATCATAATAAGGTGAAACATGAACTTGTCATGCAGATAGACAGTGTATTCTGTGATACTGTCGGTATATATATTTCTGCAGACCAGACATTGGCTGTCAAGATGTCCGGTTTTTGGGGAAATGGGGGAGATGGATGTGATACTCTTTTCTGGAGAACTGAAAGTGAACAGGACAATCTTGGATTTCTGATTTATAGAAGAATTAAACCTCTGTTTTATGATTCAACTCATACAAGTTCAGTTTCGCGAAACAGTTCTGAAATTTCTGATATTGCAAATCTGATAAAAAAAGAGAAGTTAAAAGCTTCTGATACACTATGGACAAAGATAACCGAAAAAATGATTCCCGGATCTCCTTCGGGGGTATCACATGGAACGAGAAACTATAAATATCTGGATTTTGATGTGATAAATAATATTGCCTATGAATACAAACTGGCAGCGATAGATTACAACAGTTCTGTAGAAGAGTTCGGACCTGTTGAATTGATGCCATTTAAAAGAATCCCTGCGGTTTTCAGGTTGCATAATAATTATCCCAATCCGTTCAGAAAAGCCACAGTCATAAAGTTCGAACTTCCGGAAAAAATGCGTATCTCTTTAAATATTTATAACATACAAGGGCGTCTGGTAAAACGTTTGATACATCCGGACAAACCTTTGCAGGCTGTTTATCACCAGGTGCTCTGGGATGGTCTGGACGACAGGGGACGTGTTTTATCAGCTGGTCCGTATATCTATCGTTTATCATCGGAAAAGTATGTGAAAGCAAGGATGATGATAAAACTGGAATAGCCCGCCTTCACCTCGTCTTTAAATAAATTTGATATCAGGTTTTTCTGAATGTTATAATGGAATTACAGTATTCGAATATCAATTTCGAGGCAGCAGAAACAGGAACCCGGTCTGCAATCTGAAATATCTGATTTCTAATTTACATTATTATCTGTTCCAGGACACTTTATCAGAGTAACTGGCAGATCTGAAAACGTAAATAAAAAAAATGAACACCATTCTATATACTGAAATATTCAGGACTGTTTTTTCCAAATATTTAAACTGGAAGGAATCAGAATGCCCCATAAAAATAATGTTCGTTCTGAATCTATTGATGAATTTGCAGGGATATCGGGATTAAAGGCACATTCAGACATTAAAACCAATGCTTTAACGAATAGAGAAGATGGATCAATCCGCAATGATGCGTATGGTTATCACAACCCCGAAATTGGTACAAAGGTTTATATCGGTAAAAAGATAACTGAAGTTCACGAAATAAAATCGAAAAGTCACTATACAGATACTACCCTTAAAGGGGTTTCTATTGATACTGATTTCAAACAGGTACTGCATAAGGAAAATAAACCCGAAGACAGTTTTTTTTCACATACATCAATAGAAACTGATGAGTTCACTATTGCAAGAAAATCGCATAACCAGGTAAAGGTTGAAGAGGAAACTGGAGATATTCCATCAGAAAATACTATTCCGCCAAATTTTATCCGAAAAGAGAAGCAGGTAACACAAAACCTCTCGGTTGATATATCATCCGATTTCAGGATAAGGCAATTACCATCAGGAAAAGAACCACTGCAGCTTGGTTCCGGAATAATTTCTGGACTGCTTGGCAGTGGCGGAATGGCAAAAGTGTATAAAATATGGAATGAAAAGCTTGAAATATTCCGGGCAATTAAGCTGCTTTCACCCTCTCATGATAAAGAATCATGGAACCGGTTTCTGACTGAAGCAAAAATTTCGGCAAAACTTAATCATCCAAATATTGTTGAAATCTATTCGATTGGTGAGTGGCAGGGATTGCCTTATATGGAAATGGAATTGATAGAGGGAGAAACACTGAGCAGTATTCTTTTTAAATACAAGTCTTTGCCGTCATTTATGTGTTCTGCAATAGCTGTTCTCGTATCTCGTGCACTTGCTTATGCACATGTCCAGCAGATACTGATTTATGGAAAGAAATATACTGGTATTATCCATCGCGATTTAAAACCTTCAAATATTATGGTCGGAAAAAGTGGAACTGTAAAATTGATGGATTTTGGAGTTGCCCGACCGATAGAAACCGGTTTCCATACTGTCAATACCGACAGCATTGTAGGCACAATGCATTACTTTTCGCCGGAGCAGATTAATGGGTACCCGGTAGATCCTTTATCAGATATTTATTCCTTTGGTGCCGTACTGTATGAAATGATATGTGGTGCCAATCCTTTCCCATACAAAAGAATGGGTGATCTGGTACAGGCAAAACTAAAAAACAGTTATAAACGTCTCGAAAATATTGATGCTCATTTTCACCCAGCTCTGGCATCAGCCGCACAGGTATGTTTACGTACCGACAAAAATGCCAGGTTCACAAGCTCGGTTGTACTTCGTGATCATCTTGAAAAGATTCATAAATCTTTTAATATTGGCGCTCCAGAGGAAGTAATTACAAACTTCTTCAAAAATCCTCAGAAAATGTATGAAGAAGCATTGCAGAGAAGATTTTTTCAGGACCAAAACAACAATGAAAATTTCGTAAAAATGATGAAGGAGAAAAAGCCTGACAACAATAGTAGTGAAACTGCCAAACTGTCAGATCAGTTAAAAGATGATGTCGAATCTGTTAAACCTGATGACATATTTATAACAAACACAAAAAGGAAAAGGAAGAATCTGCTGCTTGCTGTTTTTGCAATCGTAATTATTGTAATTGGTGTTTTAATGATGATCAGACATAATCATTCTTTTTCATATCAAGACCTGTATAAGCATCTTATTGACTACAATCATAATAACAGTGAATTAAACTCAATGGATTCGAGAGGAATGTTGCAATGATAGTCGGGAAAAAACTTAAAGAGCTGCCGATAAGTGTCAGTGTTGATCCGGAAAAGTGTGTGAATTGCCACGCCTGTATAGCAGCATGTCCGGTTAAATATTGCAATGATGGCAGTGGCGATTATGTGAGTGTAAACCCATACATGTGTATAGGATGCGGTAACTGTATAAGGAAATGTACACATGGAGCCCGTATCTGGGTTGATGACTTTGATCGTTTCATGGAAGACCTTGCGGCTGGTGAAAAAATACTGGCAATTGTTGCACCATCTGTTGTAGCCAATTTCCCTTCGGAGTATTTAAATTTCAATGGATGGCTCATGAGTATTGGTGTACAGACTGTATTTGATGTAAGTTTTGGTGCTGAATTAACTGTTAAATCTTATATAGAATATCTCCATAGTAAAAATGGAACCGAACCGGTTATTTCACAGCCCTGTCCGGCTATAGTGACATATATTCAATTATACCTGCCGGAACTTATTCCATACCTTGCGCCAATAGACAGTCCCATGCTTCATACCATGAAAATGATAAAGAAGTATTATCCACAGTTAGCTGATTATAAAATCGCTGCAATTTCACCTTGTCTTGCTAAAAAACGGGAGTTTCATGAAGCCGGTATTGGTGATTATAATGTAGGATTCGTATCTGTACTGAATTATATTGAGAAGCACAATATTGATTTGCTGCAGTATCCTGCTGAAAATTTCAGTAATCCACCAGCCGAAAGAGCGGTGGGGTTTTCCAGTCCGGGGGGATTGTTAAAAACTGCAGAAAGATGGATTCCAGGGATTTCTGACAGCGCGCGAAAAATCGAAGGTATTGAAAATATCTATCCGTACCTGGATATGCTTCAGCAGTCAATTTCAAGAGGTACTGCACCACTTTTGATCGATTGCCTTAACTGTGAACGCGGATGCAATGGTGGTCCTTTAACTGCCACAGAGCATTTACCTCTCGATGATATTGAAAGAGCTGTTTCGCGTCGTTCCAATGACGCAATTACATCATACAGCCAAAACGATGAAAATTTTGAGATTGATGTTGCAAAAAACCGTATTAATGATATGCTTGACGGTTTCTGGGAAGAAAATCTGTATCGAAGAAATTATAGCGACCTGAGTATTAATAACAGAATTATCATTCCATCACAGGATGAGCTAAAGAAAATTTATAAAATGATGCGAAAAAATTGTGATGCAGATTTCTATAATTGCAGTTCTTGTGGTTATAGTACATGCGAAAATATGGCTATAGCAATTTATAACGGACTTAATCGTCCGGAAAACTGCCATTTTTATCTTTCTGAAGAAGCTGCCGCAAAAAATGCTTCAATATCCGAAAATGAAAAACGTCTTCGAACTATCCTTTCAACAACATCTGCCGGGTTTTGTCTGGCTGATGAGGAGTTCAAACTTATTGTAGTTAACTCTTCATTCTGTAATTGCGTCGGAATGGAACGTGAAAAGCTGACAGGTTCTACTTTCCTCAAAAAGCAATTCGAAAGGTGCACAAGCGCAAACGGATACTCATCGGAAATCAGAATAAACCGCCCAGGGGGTGATGTCGCTTATTATCTTTTGATTGCCAATCCGTATGTAGATGAGAATAAGGAACTGATCGGCTTTTTTGCCCTTCTTGTTGATGTAAACAAATATAAAAAAGCTTCTGATACGCTTCAAAAAGTGTAACGGGTGTGAATTCTTATTTATTTGAAGAAATGTTGTTTGATAAAAAAGTTACGTTACTACTGCCTGGACTGCCATTACCTGTCGTGTAAAGAACCTTGTATGAGATTTTCTTTCAGGCAGGATTAGTGCCTTGACGTTAATACTTATTCATGCATTAACAATGAGAGATCGTATCTGTTGTGCAATCTCATCAGCAGAACAGTTTGGAGAACACTTTCCATCTGCAATCAGTTCATCAACCGTAACAGGTGTTCCGAATACAACTGACTTTTTTCCGGTATTGTATAGCGGGTTGACAGACTTGAGGTGCAGTGGACTGACTATCTTGACCGGTACTATTGCAGCATCTGTTTCTCTGGCCAGAAGACCTATTCCGGATTTGAATTGTCCTGTTATACCAGACCTGCTCACATTTGCTTCAGGAAAAACAATAAGATGTCGGTTTTTCCGGATTATTGAAAGGGAAAATTTCAGTGTTTCAATGGGATCGTTGTAGCGTTGAAGTCTTATTACGTTCTGTGAGTAAATGGAATAGGGTAAAAGAGGATATTTTTGTCCTTTACTGTCACCTGGAAATATCGTGTTAATACGTATTGAATCCGGAAGGGCATTGAGGATCCAGAATGCATCAAAAGGGTGGTTGTGATTTGAAGCAAAGATCAATGGAGTATTTTTCTGAAAAAGGGCTTCTGTTCCATAAGAATTAATGCCGCTGATTTTTATTGCAAGTTTTTGCAATGCCGGACCCGCAGCACGGGTAACAAAATTATATTTTTGCTCAAATCTGTAATCTTCAATGTTGTCTGAAAGAATTCTCTCTTTCAGTCCCATAACACGGTCTGCTGAAGTTTTTGTATTATCATATTTCTGTTCGCGAATAAGCGATACTATGTCTCCAACTGTTTCCATCTTTTCAAAAACTTCATCTTTTATTGTTATTGAAAACCGGTTTTCAATATAGCTCAGAAGCTCAATTAACATTAATGAATCCATTCCAAGGTCAATCTCAAGGTGAGAGCGGAGATTAATGATATGCGGATCGATCTTTTGTGATACCTGGGTTATACCACCAACGATTCCTATATATTCCTCTGTTTCCATTAACGCCATTTCTATAACCGACAACTGATCATCAGGGACTAATCTGTTTTGCGATTTCCTTCTGATAGAGTTATATAACTTGATAAGTTCCTGTTTTTTAAGTTTTCTTGTAGTAGTTCTTGGCAGTGGAGTAAACAGGGTTACAAAATCGTTGATTCTTCGATATACCGGAAGTTTTTTGCCCAGTCTTACAAGCTCTTCGTAAATAATATCAGTAGCTTCCTTGACAGTTTTCGTGGTTCTTATTTCTTTTGAAGGAACGATTATAGCTGCAACTATTTCACGATTATCTTGTGTTATACCAAAAATCCCTATCTCTTCAATCAGAAGTGATTCACCATAAAAATCTTCAAGTTCATCAGGATAGACATTTTTTCCACTGTCTAGGACAATCATATCTTTTTTCCTACCCGACAGATAAAGAAACCCGTTTTTATCAGTTTTACCCAGATCTCCTGTGTGAAACCATCCATCTTCATCAAAGACCTCTTTTGTGAGTTCTTCATTTTTGTAATATTCTTTAAAAACACAGTTTCCCCTGAAACAGACTTCACCAATTCCATGTTCGTCGGGATCAACAATTTTCATCTCGTTTCCTTCAAGTGCAAAACCGACAGAGCCGAGTCGTGGATCTTCTTTTGGGCATAAAGTAATCGGACCGAACGTTTCAGACAACCCGTAGCCCTCTACAATTTCAAACCCCAGTTGATTGAATCCTGTCCAGTATTTTTTCCCCAGGGCTGCCCCTCCGGAAATAACCAGGCGAAGTTTGCCGCCGAAGTTTTTATGAACACCCGAAAACAGGGTTCGTTTAAAATTACTGCCAATTATGTTGCCGGTGGCAGCAGAAATGGTTTTCATTCCGCCAAAAATTGTTTTAACCATGGGTCCCTTTTTTTTGACATTGTGCATTATGCTGTCATAAAAAAGAGCTATCATTTTTGGTACTGCCGGAAGAATGGTTACACCTTTATCTTTAAGAGCTTCAAGAATAAGCGGACCCTTCATATATGGAACAAATACTATATCCATACCTGATGCGAGAGTCGCAGCACAACAGGCTGCAAATCCGAACACATGGTGCAGTGGAAGAACTGCACACATTGTATCTTGTGGGCCTGCTTTCATTCGTGGAATGGCATACTGTGACACTGAAGTAAAATTTTTCTGCGTAAGCACAACACCTTTTGCTTTTCCTGTTGTTCCTGATGTGAAAATTATGGATATCGGATCTTCGGAAGAAAAACTGTTCGAAAATGCATTATGTTCAGCATTACCTTTTTTAATGTATTGGTCAAAGTGTGGTTCTTTTTCTTTTGATTGTATATCAAGTGTTACTATACGTTCCAGAAAATCATGTTTTTTCTTCAGGTTACGGAAAAGATTCAGATATGTTAATGAACAGAATACAATTTTTGCCCTGGTAACAGTAAGTATTGACTCTATTTCTGATGGTGGGATATTGGGATCAACAGGTACAGTGCATGCTCCGGTTAAAAATATTCCATGATAAGCTATTACCCATTCAGGAGTATTTTCTCCGATTACGATTCCGTTTTCACCTTTTTTTAAACCATGTTTTTTCAGTACATGGCAGAGGCGATCAAGGTCGCGATGGAAGTCTTTGTAAGTCCAGCTTTGATATTCACCATTACGCTTTATATGCAGGCATGGGCGATTCGCATTGACCTGAAATGATGAATGAAGCAAATCTGTGTATACCAAATCGTTCATGAATACTCCTGAAATGAAATTACGAACAAATTATAAAATAGTTCTGGTAAAAATTAATAAGTGTACGTTTTATATGTAACGGTTCTGATAAAAATGAAAAATATTTTGGATATAACGTTATAGAAACTCGTTTTATCGCAAATTACAGGGTTATTTGAAGAACCGTTTCTCCGTAAAGCATACTTTCATATTTATGAGGTACAAAGTTATATTACCTTATAATTTTGTGTTAAATGACACCAGAATTTTAATGAAAAGGAGTGAGTAATGCTTCGGAAAATCCAATTTATCTGTACAATGTGTTCGTTTTTATTATTATCAAGTTCTGTTTTTTCTCAGAATTCTTCTAATGCGACTGTTGATCTTTTAACAACAACCGGATCCGACAGAAAATTTTCAGAAGGGGCAGTTGATAGTGCCAGTCTGGACCTTATACTTAAAAGTGGAATTAATGCTCCAAGTGCCAGAAACCGTCAACCATGGCGTTTTTCTGTATTAAAGGAGACCGAAAAAACAAAAAAACTGATATCCAATATTAAAAAAGGCAATGTAATTATTATTGTTTCCGGTACAGAAGATGCTTCAAAGGAATGCAGTGTAAATTTCGATTGCGCATTAGCAACAGAGAATATGTTTATAGCTGCAAAATCGCTTGGTTTGGCAGCGAGAATATACACTGGGCCAATTTCAAAAGTTAAAAAGGATAAAGACTCGTATAAAATACCGGATGGGTACCGTCCTGTTGCAATACTGAGAATCGGAAATTCCGCTGATGCTACTGATGCAACTACTTCTGCATCAACCAAAAAAAGTTTTTCTGAAATTGTAAATTAATAATCATTCAACCTTAGAGCAATGAGATAGTGGGTTGAGTGTCTGCGCACACACAGGTAATATACTCCGGACTAACCGGCAAAGTTGCTTATCTCAGCAGGGATAACAGTATCCCTGCTGCTGTCAGCCTTTGCGTATCTCCCGATAATCAAAATTATCTGAATAGAGGTGTTATAGTTTCATTTTTACTCTTCTGGTATGGTTTATAAGGGCAAAACTTGTGTCGTTGAGTTTTGTTTTTAGCTGAATCTAACCTGAAAGCTTTAATTTCCTCTAATTTTTCACATACTGTTCAAATGTACATTCTTTTTGCTTGCGTACTGTTCGTTTGAACAGTATATTTATGATAGTTACACGATTGGAGGATTAATATGAGGTTTGGCCAGAGATTGAATTCAGATTCGGTACTGCAAATGGATTTTCCTGCATTTCAGCCATTGCGGTTATGGACACAGAAAAGGGAGTCTGTTCATAAACAGAAAAGTGTAAAACAATTGGTGGGGTACAATGGATCAGGATCAACCAGGGAGTTTTGTATGAAAGGCGGGTTTATGAACGTTTCAGGCAAAGAACGCAGGTTGGTTATAGCTGGAAAAATATTCAGATCTTAGTAATTTTTATAGGGTTATATACTCGCAGAAATAATTCGTCAAAAAGGGGTAAATGAATAATGGAAAAGTATGAACTTACTCGTGAGCAGCAGCGGGTGTTTTCATTCATTTTGCAGCATCGAAAAGAGACCGGCTTACCACCTACAGTACGTGAAATTGCAAATGCTCTTGGGTATCGTAGTCCCAATAATGTGCGTCAGCATCTTCGGCTTATAGAGCAGAAAGGGTTTATCAGGCTTTTGTCTGGAAAGGCTCGAGGTATAGAGGTTGTTGCTTCAATGGTAGAAGATCAGGAAGATGAGGTTTGTGGATATGGTATTCCGATTATTGGTTCAGTTGCTGCAGGTAAACCGATTACTGCCATAGAAAATATAGATGGATATGTTACTCTGGACAAGTCGATTTTCAGGGGTGAAGGATTGTTTGCGCTTCGGATCAGAGGTGACAGTATGAATGGTATTGGAATCCTCAATGGAGACATTGTGGTTATTCGTCGTAAAACTACTGCAGAGAATGGGGAAGTCGTTGTGGTTGTTATAGATGGAGACGCTACCTTAAAACGGTTTATTAAAGAGAAAAACAGGATTTGTCTTCGTGCCGAGAATCCTGCATATTCCGACATAGAGTTATCTTCTGCAAGTTCGATTCAGATTGCAGGTAAACTTGTAGGTGTAATAAGAAAGTATTAAAGGTCATAAAAAGTGTATTGAAATAACGTTGCCGTAATGCATTTACAGGAATCTGACTTTATGGATACGATTCACAAGTTACAGCTTCTTTCTGAAGCATCACAGTATGATCTGGCATGTGCCTGTGGAACAAATGATACAGACAGGCGTAAACGTGGAAAAAACGGATCGTGGCTCTACCCGGTTTCTCTTCCTCAAGGTGGTTATTCTGTTATTTTTAAAACACTTATGTCCAATTCGTGCATAAATGACTGCAAGTATTGTCCGTATAGAATCGATTCGGATGTGCGCAGATGCACAATCGGTTCTGATGAAGTAGTCGGAACTTTTCTGGAGTATTATCGTCAAAAAAAAGTGTTTGGGTTGTTTTTAAGTTCCGGAGTTGTTTCAAATCCGGATAAAACGATGGAGTTACTGAATGATACAGCCGGAATATTGCGTAAAAAGCATAATTTTCGTGGATATATACATCTGAAAATTATCCCCGGGGCTTCTGATGCTGCGATTGAGGAAGCCGTAAATCTTGCCAGTGCGGTTTCAATTAATATCGAGACCCCGGGTATACGCAGTTTCGGCAAACTTACAGCCAAAAAAAACTATCTAAACGATATTATTGCCCCTCTTAAATTGATAAGCAGATTAACTCAAATGCATTCAAGGCATCAGCGGGTTAAAAAAACAACTCAGTTTATTGTTGGGGCATCGGATGAGACGGATGCGGAGATTGTCAGATATACTGCCGGGATGTACAAGAAATTGAATCTGAATCGGGTCTATTTTTCATCTTACCAGCGTGGGTTGGGCGACAGTAACATTCCGGGTGAAAAACGTAAATATATTCATAAAGAGGATGGCTTTCTTCGCGAACACCGTCTTTATCAGGTCGACTTTTTATTGCGCAAATACGGTTTTTTTGAATCGGATTTTGCTTTTGATAAGCAGGGACACCTTTTTCTGGATGATGATCCCAAAAATGTGTGGGCAAAACGACATCCTGAATTTTTCCCGGTCAATATAAATCATGCTGGTAAATATGCACTTTTAAGAGTACCCGGTATCGGCCCACAAACAGCACGCATGATACTTAAGATACGAAAAGAAGGAAAAATCAGGAAAATTGATGGGTTGCCGTTAAAAGGAAAAAGGTTGGAAAAAGCGCAAAGCTATATAGCATTTTGACGTGGTTATTGGTATGGCATTAGCATTTGTTTTTGGTTGTGATGAATAAAAGTAGAATACTTGTCGGCACCAGTGGTTATTCATACAAAGACTGGATTGGGGTACTTTATCCACCAGGAACGCGATCAAACGATTTTTTGAGAGTGTATGCAAAAGAGTTTCATATAAGTGAGTTGAATTTTACTTACTACCGGATGCCGCAACCGGATCTTGTTAAAAGGCTTGCAGCACAAACCGGTCCCGATTTCCTTTTTTCAATCAAGGCACATATAACCCTTACGCATGAAAAGAGACCAGACCTTTCTTCTTTGTCATCTCTGTTTTTAAAAGGAATCGAACCGATAATTGAATCCGGGAAACTGGCTTCTGTATTGCTGCAGTTTCCATACAGTTTTTATTACAATAAAGAGAACAGAAATTACCTGGATAAGCTTTGTGTGCAGCTTGGAACTGTTCCTCTTGCAGTGGAGTTTCGTAACAGTTACTGGCAGAAAGAATCGGTATACAATGGTTTGGCTGAACGTGATATAGCTGTTGTCAATGTTGATGAGCCGGATCTGCCCGGATTGTTGAAACAGTCAGATATCGTGACATCAAAAATCGGTTACATACGGTTTCATGGTCGTAACCAGACAAACTGGTGGAAAGGGGATAATGTAACCAGGTATGATTATCTTTACACAGATAGTGAACTCAGGGAATGGATTCCCGGGATTCAAACAATTGCCGCACAGGCATCATTGGTACTGATAGTGTTTAATAATCATTCAAAGGGGCAGGCTGTTCAGAATGCAAGAAGGTTAAAAGAGATACTGTTACAATCGCATGTGCAGCCTGTATAATCGAAATTTTTAAGAGAAAACAGTTTCATCCGGATATCCCAGATTTATGGAACGCACAATTCTTCATATTAATGTTATCAATTTTTATGTAGCGGTTGCCAGGTCAATGAATTCTGAGCTGGTGGGTTACCCTGTAGCAGTACGGGCATGTGGTTCAAAAAAGGTGCTTCTTGATGTTTCGAAAGAGGCATCGGAATCTGGTGTGCATCGGGGAATGAATGTCAATGCTGCAATGCGTATTTGTCGGGATCTTCGCGTAACAGATCCGCTCCCTTCAGTTTATGATCGTGTCGAACGGTTTCTTTTTCAATATGCATCCCGCTTGTCACCGCAAACCGAAACTGCCGGTCCGGGACATCTGTTTATTGATCTGACCGGCACACGCAGGTTACTGGGACCTGCTGTTGATGTTGCGGATTCTGCACGGAGGTTTATAAAAGAAGAGTGCCGGTTTGATTCAGCAATTGGTTTGGCTGCCAGTCGTCTGGTTAGCAAAATTGCGACACGGGTGATCAAACCACAGGGGCTTTGCACTGTAATACAGGGGTGTGAAGAGGAGTTTATGGCCCCTCTTCCTGTTAATTATCTTCCCGGAATTGATCATCATTTCTTAAAACAGCTTCTTCAGTTTAATTTTCAGCTTATAAGAGATATAAATCGCATACCAGTTCAGACACTTGCAACTGTGCTGGGGCCTGTTGCATGGGAAATTTGTAATCAGGCTCGTGGTATTGATGATACTCCGGTGCGACAGATTTCAGAACCGGCACCATCAGTTCATGAAACTGTAACTTTAGGAGAACCGACCAATAATGAATCGGAGATTGCAGGTGCATTGTTTCATATCGTTTCGCGATGTGGAGCAAAGATTCGTAAAATGGGACTTGCTGCTGGTAAAGTTTATCTGAATATTACTTATGCTGATGGAATCCGAAATTTTCGTAGCGTACGTTTAAACCAGCCACTAAGTGGAGATCTTGGTATTTATAAGCAATGCGCGTTACTTTTGCGTAAACTTTTTTTGCGGCGTGTCAGGCTGACAGATTTGACTGTACGGTTTTCAAAGTTGACATTT
>DATGNN010000360.1:0-2756 GCA_035306725.1 Chitinispirillaceae bacterium
TCCGCAGCAAACGGCCTTTGTCCGGTTGCCAACTCATATAAAACTATACCCAGTGAAAAAAAGTCGCTTCGCACATCAAGTTTTTCACCGGCAAGCTGTTCAGGCGACATATAGTGAAAAGTACCCACTATCATCCCCTGCATTGTATTTGAAGTAATATTAAGTGGTTTAGCCGCCCCGAAATCCATCAATTTCACAAACTTGCCTGGTGTAAGCATAATGTTTTCAGGTTTGATATCTCTGTGAAGAATCCCGTGAATCTCTTCATTTTGAGGCCCCTGGAAACAAACATTATGTGCATACTGCAAAGCATTAACTATCTGCACAGCAATTGACAGTATTTCCCGTTCACTTATTTTTACATTCGTCTGGATATATTCTCGCAGCGTTTTGCCTGTAATATGCTCCATCTCAATGTAGAAATAACCTCCAACCTGACCTGCATCAAATACACGAAGAATATTCGGATGGTCAAAACGGGCAACCAACTGAGCTTCCTGCTGAAATCGAATAAAAAACTCTTTGTCATCAATAAGTGAAGGTTTCAGGATTTTCACTACCCTTTCAAGACCGAAATGAACATTGTGTGCCCGGTAAATAAAAGCAGTACCACCTTCATTTATTTTTTCCAGAATTTCACAGTTCCCGATTTTCTTCCCAATAAACGGATCGGGTTGAGAAATCGATAAAACCGTTTCAATTTCCGGTGATGACACTAACTTTTCATCAGGTAGATTTTGGACATCCATACTACACCTTGTCAATCAAATCATTCAACTCTTTTCTTATCAGTTCTGTCTTCTTTTGAACCAAATGCATAGCCTTCTCCAAAGGTTCTCCCGGTTCACTGCAACATGAAGCATAGAATTTAATTTTTGGTTCGGTTCCGGACGGACGCGCTGTAATTATGCTACAGTCCGCCAGGATAAATTGTATAACATTTGATGAAGGAAGCTCAATATCTTTTCTTGTATCTTTCTCCTGAACATAAAAAGTAGTACTTCCAAGATAATCTTTAATGTATAATACATTCTGCCCTGCAAAAAGTTCCGGGGGATCTTTCCTGAGTTTTTCCATCAGACTTTGTATCTTGTGAACCCCGGATTCTCCTTTGAAATACTTTGAAATCAGAATTTCCTGAAAATAACCATGCTTAAGCCATATTTCCCTTAGATGTTCAAAAAGCGTTTTATCCACACTTCGATAATACAAAACCATTTCAGCAGTCATTAAAGCCGCAGAAACTGCATCCTTATCTCTTACTTCAGTATTAACGAGGTAACCATAGCTCTCCTCACCTCCAATAACATATGAAGGACCATCCGGAACTTTTTCAAACTGACCAATTTTATCACCAATAAATTTGAAACCTGTTAATGTATCAAAACACTCCGCACCGTATTCCTTCGCAATACGCCGCTGAAGTTCTGAAGTTACGATTGTCTTTATTAATGCCGGTTTTTTTGGCATTATACCCAGTTCTTTACGGGTGCTAAAAACATAATCTGCAAGTAAAGCCCCTAACTGATTACCAGTTACCAGTTTAAATTCATCGCCATCCGGTGCGGCAATGCCCAGCCGATCAGCATCAGGATCGGTCCCCATAACAAGATCGGCCTCGATTTTCTTACCAAGTTCAAGAGCAAGCCTCATTGCCGATGCTTCTTCAGGATTAGGATACTCCAAAGTAGGAAAGTTTCCATCCGGCTCACTCTGCTCTTCCACCATCTTAACTTCAATTCCCATTTCACTCAATGCAGTTTTAACCGGTATCGCCCCGGTTCCGTTAAGTGGTGTATATACGACTTTTAAATCTTTCCCTTTTTCTTTTATTAATTTCGGTCTGAGTGCACAATTTTTTACCATGGAAATAAACGGCTCATCAATTTCCTTGTCGATCATTACAAGCATTCCGTTTTCAAGTGCAGCTTCCTTTGACATATAGTTAACAGAATCTGCCACCGCCCTCACCTCCCTGATTATTCCTTTATCATGTGGCGATATGACCTGTGCCCCATCACTCCAGTATACTTTATATCCATTATATTCAGGAGGATTATGACTGGCTGTAACTACAATACCTGCTGTTGCTTTAAGCATTCTTACAGCAAAGGACAATTCTGGTGTAGGCCGCAAAGATGTAAAAAGATATGTACGGATCCCATTAGCACAAAAAACCAGAGCCGCTTCCAGAGCAAAAAGATCTGAAAAATTTCTGGAATCATAAGCTATAACTGCAGACAAGTCATCCGAATCAACTGTTTTTTTGATATATGAAGCCAAACCCTGCGTGGCTTTTCTGACAACCAATGGGTTCATACGGTTAAATCCACCACCAATAACACCCCTGAGCCCACCTGTTCCAAATTCCAGCTCAGTGAAAAAGCGATCATTCAACTCAGTGAAGTCCTGCTGATCTATTAATGATTCAACCTGATTTCTAAAAAACGAATTTTCTTCAGCTTCAACATATTTTCCCGCTTTTTTAAGCAATAATTCTTTATCCATTAAAAAACGCACCCTCCAAAGGTTTAATCATAACTTATAATCTTTTTTAATATAATCAAAAATATTTTATGGATTTTGACCTGCATTTAAAAATGCAGTATCAGAGACACAATCCAGCCATACTTCCACCCGCCGATTTCTATCCCTTCCCCATCTGGTATCATTTGGTGCGACTGGAAACAATTCACCAAACCCATAAATGCCGGATACATGAAACCCTGCTTTTTCCTTCAAATAATCAGCCACAG
>DATGNN010000361.1:0-3357 GCA_035306725.1 Chitinispirillaceae bacterium
CTTGATGATGCCCGTTTGTTATGTGAAATAATCAATCCCTCTTCCATTCAAATTGAACTGAACGGGGTTATTGATAACGCTTGGGAACGTGATTTTGCCGAAGGAAAGAACTTGCAATCGATAGATCAGTTATCGGCTATAAAAGACAGCAGTTCTTTTGCCGGAAACATTATTTTTGACACACTTTTTCAATCGCAATCATCTACTGTCAGCTCGTTCATAATTCCTCTTGATGACATGCGCCTGTTTCCTTCATGGGATGCAGACTCAGGGAAAAGTATGCTGAACTATCGTTTTGCGATTCAGTCGGTTTCTGATAAACGCGATATTCATTTTAACAAAAATGATATCTGGGTTTTTAAACTTAAAGCACAGCAATTCCCGTTTATCCAGATCACTGGTACTTTTATCGACTCAATAGAGGAATCGTTCTCGTCGGAACAGGAAATAAGTTTTGGATGGGAAGCGGATATAATTGATTCGCTGAAGAAAAATTTTCGTTTTCAATCGGTTGTCATGGCTCTTGAACTTGTTCCTGACATGCCGCCCCAAAGTTCGCTTGATTCCATAAGATTGCACATGGACCTGAGTTCAAATGTTAACTCAAGCGGTCCTCTCATAGTAAACGAAAAACTTGAGAACTTAATTCCAGATTCCATGTATTTCAGAAATATTGAAATAACTTCATTGATTAATGAATGGCCGGACAAAATTGAATTTGACTCACGTATAGTTTTACCAGAACAAACCGGTATTACACTGTTCAATACAAAGGATGAATTTGGACAATACACCAATACCCTTGCAATAGGGGTAAACATAAACTGGAAAATCCGGATTCCGTTTGCCTGGCAAATTCTGGACACGATTGTTACAGAACTGGAGCCATCATCATTTACACTGGATCTGGAAGAACTGGACTGGATCAATAAAATTGAGAAAACCAGAGTAAAAATCGATCTGAATGCATTAAACAATACTAACTTGAATATCATTGTTCATGCACTTGGAGCTTCAGAAAAATATAAAAAGGAACTTATGTCCTTTCCGGATTCTGTTATTGGAAGTAAGGATCTGGAAAACAGGCTGGGTGATAATATATTCTGCCTTTTCGGACAAAATGGTCTGGAAGTAGCTCCGCGCGGAAAAGAAAGCAATGCCACAGCTCAACTTGACTATAAGGGAATCAACGCCTTGCTGTCAAATGATGAATGCATCGTACGCTGGTTTCTTGTTATGCCGTCATCTGATCCTGATCAATTCCTGAGTACCGATTACCTTGATTTAAAAGCTACAGCTGTTGTTGAAGGTATTGGCAGAACCGATTCTTTGTTGTACTGGGAAGATTAAATTGAAAAACAAGGCTTTAAATTATTCAGCAAAATAAAATATTTACACGGGAGTATACATGAAAAATTGGTTATCAGTTACAGGTATCATGATCTGTATTCTTTTTTATTCGATAGTAAATGGAGAAACCGGCAATGATCCCTCTTCTTCAGGAATGGGAAATATACGAAACGTATACGGAAGTGGTATTGAAACAGCCATTTTTAATCCGGCAATACTGGGTTCTCAACTTGGACCCTGGGGAAGTGTAAAATTTATTCCTCTTAATTCATATTCTGTGGGGTACTGGAGTGATAAACTCGCACTGACTCCTTATAAAGAATATTTTTCTATTGATGAAGACGGGCAATGGCAGGCTCTTGTAAATCAACTCATAAACAGCAGCTTCAGAATTGCCGGAAAAACACCCCGGGAATCTTCAAAAAAAATTACCAAAAAAATCAAAGATGGTGCTTCTGTTTACACTGGAGTTGACATCTCCTTAATGGGAGCTGTTGCCGGTAAAATTGCCATAGATGTCAGCACTTCTGCTCACATCGAAACCGGTTTACCTGCGGCTCCGTTTCTTATCCTTTTTTCTGAAGAAAATGGTTTAAAAGCAGGTTCGGATTTACCATTGACAAATCTGAGTGTGCAGGCCAGAGTTACTACAGATATTGATCTTGCTTATGGACAATCGATTGATCTCTCCGGTGTCGCTGAATTCTTGAATAATCTCACCCGTAATGTTACAGATTTTAAACATTCTTCCTGGGGAGGTGGATTAACGATTTCTCTGGGACATGGATATGTAAACCTCAAAACTGTTGATGGCAGTATTGAACTTGCCGATGATGGTTCATCAATGATAATGGATGCAACTGTTAATTTGAAAACAAGTGGTACCGGTATTCAGGGAAATTGGGATTTCAACAATCCTTACGAAGATGGTTTCAAATTTGCCGGAATCGGTGCTGGTGTCAATGCAGGAGTACTCATGCATGGTGAAAAAGCTTTAATCAGCATTGCGCTGCAAAGGCTTGGACCCATGGTATGGAATGATCTTCAGGAAAGAAAATTTGATATTCGCACCAGAAAACTGAATATTATGACATTGTTTGAAGATGATGTAGACATGTTCGATCCAGATGAAGGGGGAATTTCTCCCGAGAATGTTTCGTTAAAAAATACCGGCAGACATTACAGCTGGCAGCCCACAAGATTGAATATCGGACTTGGATACAAATTTGATTTTAAAGATCTGGAAAAACAGAAACTGCGTGCATTATCAGATTATGTTAACACCTCTTTTGGATATGAACAAAGTCTGGCTCCATGGCCAGGGCGTTCATTTGTCCCGCGTGTTGCATTGGGAGCAGAAAATGGTTTTCTGTGGGGATATTTCCCTGTTCGGGCAGGTTTTGTTTTTGGCGGTTCAGAAAGAGTCGCTTCAACTGCCGGTTTTACAGTCGGTCTGCCAGCCTTCAACCTTCAGGTTGCATACAAAGCTGTTGGAACTCCTTTCTGGTTTCCCAGGAAAGGTTTTGAGTTAGCATTTGGTTTAAGCACTGAATGGAAAAAGAAAGATCGCAAGCCTGAAACCAAAGTTGATACAACCAAAGCTGATACAACCAAAACTGATACAACTGATTCTGATACAACTGATTCTGATACTTCTGATTCTGATACTTCTGATTCTGATACTTCTGATTCCGAAACTTCTGATTCCGAAACTTCTGATTCCGAAACTTCTGATGCTGTTAAGTCCGAAGCTGAAGATTCAAAAGCTGAAGATGATGGAACTGACAAGACAAAAACTGATGAAAAACCTTCTCAATCCGGGTCTAATGAATCAGACTGGGAATCGGATAATTCAGATTGGTAAGGGCGTTTGACCATACCGATTTGTCGATAAAGATATAGATAAAGAATAATTTGTGTCGAGTAGACCGAGGGAATTTCACCCTCAGTCCCTCACAGAACCGTACGTGAACCTCTCGACTCATACGGCTCTTATTGTTCATTATG
>DATGNN010000362.1:0-2014 GCA_035306725.1 Chitinispirillaceae bacterium
ACAGATTTTAACCCAGATTATTTTGTTCAGGGTGAGAATTCTTTTCGCAGGTGCAATTTTGACAGCTCTACTCAATTGGATAGTAATATATTTAGCACATTTTTGCGATTGGATGCCAATGACCCGTCGAGCCCTGACAACGCAATCAATTATGGTATACGATCCGCGCACAGTAGTACGCACACAATAGAAATTATAGGACGTGCAAATAGTGGTAATCTTTATTTTGGTGGTTTGGATGGTGGCATCCGTAAACCCTGGCGAACAATCTGGCACTCCGGCAACCTCAACCCCGAAACACAATCCTCCGATATCCGTTTCAAAACCGACATCGACTCAATAAACGATCCCTTAAAAAAAGTAAAATCTCTTAAAGGAATCTCTTTTAACTGGAAACACTCGGATTTTCCGGATCGGCATTTCCCTGAAGGCCGCCAGATCGGTGTTATCGCTCAGGAGGTAGAAAAGATTCTACCCGAAGTAATTCGAACCGACAAAGACGGGTATAAATCTGTTGCTTACGACAAGCTTAGCGCGATTTTGATTGAAGCGGTCAAGGAGCAGCAGAAGATCATTGAAAACCAGCATAAAGAAATAGAAAAGCATGAAGACAAAATAGCATACCAGAAAACTGAAATTGACAGTATTAAAAACAGATTTGGTGAATATCAAAAGGAGTCAGAAAACAGCTTCAAAGAACTGGAAAAATTCATATACACCATCAAATCTGATATGGAAAAGAAATAATTTACATTGATAATACCTGTGATTGATAGCTCAAAAGGAAACTTCTTAATGAAAAAGCAGATTTTAACCATTGTTATCCTTACATTTGTTATTTCAACTTATGTTACCGGATCCATACCCAAAACTTTATCCTACCAGGGAGTGGTTACAGATTCAAACGGAAACCCGAAAAATGATGGAAAATACGATTTTGTTTTTTCAATTTATGATGACTCTGTATCCGGTAAATCACTTTGGTCAGAAGAAAAAACCATACAGACAAAACAAGGATTGTTCTCCACAGAACTGGGTTCTGTTGAACCACTAACGATACCATTTGATACACAGTACTGGCTTCAGGTAGAGGCAGATGGAACAGTGTTTCCTCAAAGGACAAAACTTACAGGAGCGCCATACTCATTTCGGGCGGATACGGCCCAGATAGCTAAAGGAATGGTGGACAGTTATTACACACGGGAACAGCTTAGGGATAGTGGAGAAGCTAAGGTTCATGCGGGGAATATTGAAAATTCGCCGTGGATAAAAAGTAAAGAAGGATTAATTTGGTTTGACAAGGGTACTGATAAGCATGTTGACAGTTTATCTACTTATGAAGGTGTTCGATGTAGAACTACAGAATACGGAACACCATTAAGCAACGTATCTGTGATTAATTTTAATCCTACAAATGATTTAAATGGCAATTATGATGCACAGTTGGCGTGGAGTTACAGTAGTTCAAACCGGTTTTGGTTACGTAAACAACGAGATGTTGACAAAGGTATATGGAATTACCCATGGTGCGAATTATGGCATAGTGAAAATCTTAATCCCGATTATTTGGTCAAAGGTGAAACTATAAGATGTAGCTACAATTATAGTGAAAAAAACCCATTAGATTCTAACAATGTTTCAGCATTTTACGCCATACAAGAAAATGATCCATCAAATCCACCGTTTAACGCATATGGTATACATATAAGCAGTGCAAGTGCTGATGGATATGGGCTTGATATTATAGGCCGAGGTAATCAAGATGAGATTTACTGGAGCGGTTTAGATAAATATAAACGTAGCCCCTGGCGTAAAATCTGGCACTCCGGCAATCTCAACCCCGAAACACAATCATCCGATATCCGTTTCAAAACCGACATCGACTCAATACACGATCCCTTAAAAAAAGTAAATGCTCTTAAAGGAATCTCTTTTAACTGGAAACACTCGGATTTCCCGGATAGACATTTCCCTGAGGGCCGCCAGATCGGTGTTATCGCTCAGGAAGTAGAAA
>DATGNN010000363.1:0-2285 GCA_035306725.1 Chitinispirillaceae bacterium
TAAAGTAATGCTGCTTGTAGATAAAGTTGCAGATGAGTATTATAACAATATTGTAATCAGATTTTATGCCGTCGCTGCTTTTTACGATTTTTTACTGGACAGGGGAGAACAGAATCTTGTAAAACTGGTAGATTGCCTTGGTGATTTTGTAAGCAGCGATGGAGAGTATGGTGAGGGTATCGGTTACCTTAACTATGTTTCTGAAATATTGCTTCCGATTGTTTATATTGGTATTCAGGAACAGTACTTATATGGACCGAATGCAGGTAATAAATGGATATCAGATACTTCGGAAGTTTTGGAGATGTATAAAAAAATTGGTGAATATTGCCTGAATAATGCAACTAACTGGGGAGAATTGCCGGCATTTGATGATGGTTACCCGAACATACCATATCTTGCTCCGTATTCGGTTATCACAGGTGAATCAAAATACCTTCAATTTTCAAAAGATGTGAGACGGTTATGCGATTATGGAATGTATGATAGTCTTGAGCATGCAGAACGGGTTCATATACATGGCCTGGCACCCTGGAAGATGTTTTTGTACCCTTATAATCGTTCATTTACCGGTTCCGGCAATTGGAAACATCCACTGGACAGTGTTCGTCATACAGGAAGTATTGTTCAGATTCCGTCAGGTACTGTAAATGATAACCTGAATATGACTGTAATTGCTGAAGAGAACCCGGAGGACGGGGGAACACATGATAAAATCGATCATGGTGCGATACAATTTACACGTTATATTAACAATACTATTGGTAATGCTCCGCATGTGGATCACTTGATAATAAGTCCGGGTTATCCCGGCTTTGCTGATGAAAAGAGACACCGAATAGAGTGGCATTATTGTAATCAGAACGTACAGATGTTGTTGGACAGCAATTTTACTTTTACAATTAATCAAACACGGGGTGAACACTCAGTCAAATCTGAAGAACCTAAAAAAAACGCAGACAACGAAGAGTTTCTGGGTGGTGCTGATACCAGTGTAAATTTTATAGCAAGAGAAAAATTCAATTATAAAGAAAATGGTGGAATGACAGGGTATCGCTATATGACTCCCTGGGAAATCAGGGAAATGGTGCACAAGTATGTTTTGCTTGATATGGGCATGCAGAACAACGTCTGGGAAATAGTAGATGCAATGGCAATGTCAAAGATTCCCAAAAAGACTTTGAGTCGTCAAGGCGGCAACGGGAAATCTTCAGTACAGAATCGCTACAGGAATGGTGTGGAAATTAAAATTGAATACAAATATCCCAAAGAACAGGAGTTGTTTCATTTTAAGGAGAAATTTTTCGATATAAGATGCGGGTTCTATTACAACCGCAATATCGTTTACGAAACATCATATTACGGGATCCGAGGTGTTTATACTTTAGGTGACAATTATTATGTTATTGATCACCTGCCGCAAACCAGCCTGCCGTCAACAGCATCTCTTGCCGCAAGCTGGAATATGCCGAAAAATACAACTCAGATGGGTACTTCAGGATGGCAGCAGTTTGTGTTTGAGGGGATAACACCGGACAGCAATACTTATATTGATTTTAATAATAAACATTTAGGTACATATACATCACGAAGCCGAATTGAGCTTGCTGTAGCCGGGGCGAACGGGGTTGAAAGCATTATGCCCAAATATCAAATGAAAGGTGGTGATGCAGATTCACTAAGATCACAGCATCTGACATTTGAAAATAATTTAAATTCCCACTCATTCCTCATTACAAGGATCAGAGCATGCGATATTACAGATACTTTCGTAAGTATATCTTCAGAAAACAGGAATTTAACAACTGTTACAGGTGGAATTATATGGACTCATGAATTTATTGATGGATCCAGAAATTTAATAGTATATAATCCCACAAGAGCATCGCAGACTGTTGAGGGGATTACAAGTGATGCGGTTGTATGGATATTAAATGCTGAAAATATGACCAATTGGTATAAAGGAAGACTGTTTGGTGCAATCGGACTACCAACATTTTCAAATCCACCTGTCTCAGTTACGACTGTTGGTGGAATGGATGGAGTGGAGATCCAATATGATATCGTTTTTTAAGAAATTTTTCATATCTGCTGTTATCGTATTAATTATCACAAGTAATTGTGATAATTGGATTAATACAAGAAAAGAACCATTTCTTAACGATGAGCAGAGGGCGTTAATACAGGAGTTTGCTATTGAGAATGGTTATCCTGAAAGTGTCCCGGTCGATAATTTTGTCGAATACCTGTATGAAGATTGGCCATATGAATATGAAATAAGAGAT
>DATGNN010000364.1:0-4322 GCA_035306725.1 Chitinispirillaceae bacterium
CCCTGATTAATTTTTCAATAAACTCTTTTGTTCGAACAGCCTGCCTCTCCCAGGTAAACTCAGATGCGAATCTCCGTGCTTCATGACTCATTTGCTCATGCATTTTACTGTTATTTAACAATAAACTGATATATGATACCAGTTCATCTGTATTGTTAAACAGAAACCCGCTTTTTTGGTGTTGCAACGTCTGGCGCAATCCAGGTATGTTCGATGCGACTACAGGTGTACCACAGGCCTGTGACTCAAGTGAGACCATGCCCCACGATTCATACCTTGAAGGTATAATTGTAAGATATGAACTGGAGTAAAGATTTTTCAGTTCAGTCATATCTACTCTTCCTTTATTTATAATATTATTGTTTAATTTAAACTTGTTAATCAGAGATTCAACTTTGGAACAATCTTTACCACCTCCGGCGATAGTAAGCGTAAGATCAGGAAAGTTTTTGATCAAAAGAGAAAATTGTTCAAGAAGTATATCTATTCCCTTCTGGTAAATTTCAAGCCTTCCTGCAAAAAGCAATCCTTTTTTGAAGTTCCCTTTTTCAGGAACGGCAAGAAAATCATCCGGTACACCGTATGGTATTATCGTTGATTCAACTGGTGAGATGTTGTTCTTTTTGTAAACAATCTCACTTAAATCCCGAGAACTGAATATATAATTATTGTATTTATTTAAAAGCTTATTTTCAAAAATAAACGGAACCAGACCAGCAGGTCCGAACTTTTTAAAATGATTAAGAAAACCGAAATAATTTTGTAAAATACAGATCAGTCTGTCTTTTTTTACGAATCTGAATGAGAAAACAGGTGAATAAGCAGAAAAATCTTCAAGTACAAGATCATAATTTATACTTTCCTTTTTTAAAACTCCTGCGGCTTTGATCACATACCAGAACCTGCTTAACAGATAGTTCTTACTTTTCTTGCCTATAAATATAACCTGAACATTTTTTTTGATGAAAAAATCACGTGAGTTGTAATAACTTCCACAATAAATATCTATCTGGTAATTTCCGGGTAATCTTTTATAGATTTCAACTGTTCTTATATACCCACCACCGCCAAGCCAGGGATTGTCGGAAGAGTCATAGATAAAATGCGCGATTCTGATCATAAGTGATACCGTTTCATTGTTTCCTTGTTATTGAATGAAAGAGGAACTGCCGTACCCGACAGTACTGATAGTCGCTTAAAAAATCATGGACCTTTAATAACTGAATAAAACCGACATTGACAATAAGCACCTGCAATGCACACCTGACATTCCAGTGGCTTGTGATACGATAAACAGATAGAAAGTCGTATGACAAAAGTTGTCATAAAAGACTCACATAAAGGAATCGGTTTCCATTCAGGTAATATATCTTATTCTTTTTGTTAATCCTAAAGCTTTTATCATCTGGTCATCTTTATCAATCCCGGCTCCACCTGTTGTGAGATATCCGCCGCTTATATATCCATTTGCTCCAGCAAAAAACATCATCGCCTGAAGATTTCCAAGATGAAATTCACGTCCGCCACAGACTTTAATTACCTTTTTGGGCATAGCCAGACGGTACATGGAGATGATTTTCAGGAACTGAAGAGGTGTTTCTTTGGGTGCCGGAGTGCGGGTTCCTTCAACAGGATTGAAAAAATTGATAGGGATTGAATCAACATCGAGTTCCCTTAACTGTAAACAGAATTCCTTGCGGTGTTCCCACGATTCTCCCAGACCGAAAATGCCGCCGCAGCATACATGTAACCCTGCTTTTTTGGCGCGCTTTACGGTTTGGGCGCGTTCATCCCAGGTATGGGTAGAGACGATCTGTGGAAAGAAAGAACGGCTGGTTTCAAGATTGTGATTATAACATACCACACCTGCATCCGAAAGCATCCTGAATTCATCTTCACTCAAAATCCCAAGAGAGGCATGTTTTTCTCCGGGACATTCTCTGAGAGTATCAATTATCTGTTTTAGTTCATCACCTGATAAATGGCGGCCACTTGAGACTACACAGAATGGGTGATTGTTCCTGAATGCATATTCACACTGTTTTCTGATTTCATCGGGGCTGGCCAGTGCCTTTACAGAAACGGATGTGTTGTTATGGGCAGATTGAGCGCAAAAAGCACAATCCTCACTGCATCCGCCCGATTTGATATTCATTATTGTGCATGGATCTACCTGTGAAGAGAAACTGGTTCTGCGGACCTGATCTGCACATGCAAATAATATCGAAAGCTCTTCATCCGGCCATGAAATAATGGTATCAAGATCATTTTCGTCTATGGAACCTTCAACTGCTTTGTCAAAAAGCTGTGATGCTTTTAAAAATGCCTGCATCAAAAACTCCTTTTGTAATATCAAACCAGACGATTCCTTTACGCGATCTGCTTAGTAGTCGTTGACATAAAGGAGTCATGACTTCTTGGCCATATCACCATGTAGATATGACCTTCAAAGCCATAAAACATTTCTGTTCAATGACGCTCTCGCAGCTCATTCCCGCACTGCGGGACAAGCTGTAAATCAATCGTCCGATTTTGGTAATAATTTAAATGTTGTCAATGAAAAATATCTCATTTATTCTATTTTTAACTCTATCACTTTCCGATCGTGAACTGAAAAAGGCATGTGGCCCGTTAATCTCAAAAAAACTGCATTTCAACTGTTCGCTAAAAAGTTTTCCTGCATCAACAGGAATTATTAAATCGTCTGTACCATGGACAACAATTGAATTGGATGGCAGCTTGTTTTCGAAACGGAGGTCTGCCTGTTCCAGAAACTTTAAACCAGCTATAAGTTCAGTTTCTGAATATCTGTCTTCAAATTTTCCGTGTATCCCGCATGCTTTCAGAAAATCCTTAATTACTTTCTCTTTATTGGTTTTAATTGTTTTTATCATCGACTGAAGAACAGATCTGCGTACTCCCAATCTGTAGTTCTCTTTACGACAAAAAGAAAGCGTAGGAGACAACAGTACAAGGTAATCGGGATTAATAAGGTTGGCTATTGATGCTGCTATAACAGCTCCGGTAGACCATCCTGCAACCAGTAACGGTTTATTTGAAAAATTGTTCCAGTATTTCAGTATTATACTTTTCCAGTCCGGTTTCAAGACTCCGTCTTTGTCAAGTAGCTCGGGCATTACAGTATTTGAATCCAGATAATGTGCCTCATTTCCAAAAATACCAGACAAAATCTGAGGTTTTATACCCCATCCGCCAAGAACGATCCAGTTTCTATCCATTCTGCTTTTTCCACTGTAAAAGTTTGTCAATTACAAAATCCTGTTGTTGTTCGTCAAACCCAAGGTGAACAGAAAACCTCAGACGTGCAGATTGTTTTGGAACAGTAGGTGGCCGGATTGCAGGAACAATAATTCCATACTGACGTAAAAATCCGGATAATGCTATTGCTTCATCTTCATCTCCGGTAACAAATGGAATTATCTGTGTTGTTGAGTTCAGTGTATCGCAGCCGATTTCCTTTAAAGAAGTCCTGAATCTTTGGGATAAATGAAGCAACTTTTTACCGATTTGCGGATTATTCCGGATAAAGCGTATTGATGCAAGGTTGAAAGCCAATACAGAATGGGGAAGTGCAGTAGAATAGATCAGGCTTCTGCAATGGTTTACAAAATAATCTTTTAAAATGCTGCTTCCGGCAAAGAATCCGCCAAGACCGGCAACTGCTTTACTTAGAGTTCCCATTTTTATATCAATAAAGTCTCCAACTCCCTGTTCATTAGCTATTCCGTTTCCCTGCTTTCCGAAAATTCCAGCCGCATGTGCTTCATCAACCATAACCATGGCATTATGTTTTTTTGCCAGTTCACATATGTCACAAAGTGGTGCCCTGTCGCCATCCATGCTGAAAACAGTATCTGTGATAATCATTTTTTCTTTTGAAACAGATTGCTCGAGTCTTTTGTTTAGATCGCTCATATCATTATGACTATAACGGTTTAATTTACATCCAGAAAGGATGATTCCGTCGTAAATGGATGCGTGATTAAGCCTGTCGCAGAAAACTTCGGTATCTTTACTGCATACGGCTGATATAATACCGAGATTGGCAGCATATCCTGAATTGAAAAGAAGGGCAGTTTCGGTTTCTTTCCAGTTGCAGATCTCATTTTCCAGTTCACAAAAAAGAGGAGAATGTTCTTCAACCAAACGGGATGCCAGGTTGCCCCAGTGATGATTTTCAATCAGCATGGCGGTTTTTCTCTGGATTTCATCGCATGATTGAAGTGAAAGATAGCTGTTTGAAGACAGATCTATTGATTTATCATGTTCCGTATACCGCGGGATCGATCTGAATTGAGAGT
>DATGNN010000365.1:0-24401 GCA_035306725.1 Chitinispirillaceae bacterium
TATAAAGACGGGTATTCATATTCAGGATGGAATACTGAAGCAAATGGAGAAGGTGAAACTTTTAATGCAGGAAAAAAATTTGCCATGCCGGATTCGGCTGTCACACTTTATGTAATGTGGACTACAAATCCGACTTATTCAATTGTTCACTATGGCAATACAAATACTGGTGGTGAAGTTCCCCAAACAGTTGATGCTGATTCCGGTACTGAAGTTACCGTTGCAGACAGCGGATCACTTTATAAGACGGGATATAATTTTGTTGAATGGAATACAAAGGAAGATGGAAGCGGGAAAAGTTACAAAACCGGTGATAAAATCATAATGGATACCGTTAATATAGATTTGTATGCACAATGGACAAAAGCACGATATTCTGTAATATATCACGGTAACGGCAATACTGGAGGTACGATTCCGCCAAAAACAACGCATCTATATCTGAGGGAAATCACTGTTGCAGATTCGGGCAGTATATCAAAAACAGGACATTCTTTTTATTGCTGGCATACCGATTCGGCAGGAGACGGTATTGATTATAGTGGAGGAGATAAAATAACCATTGAAAATGATATTCATCTTTTTGCAAGATGGATAAAAAAGAAATACAGAATTAACTTTTCCGGAAATGGCGACAGAGTACAAAATGTTCCTGATATCACAGAATATGAATATGGGTCAAAAATAGACAGTGTTGCTGTTGTGCCTTCACGGCAAAGCTATACATTCGATGGGTGGTTCAGAGATTCATTATGTACGGATAAGTGGAAGTACGATTCCGATTCAGTCATTTCTCATGATACTTTATACGCCAGGTGGATCATTAAAGATATTGACGGAAATATATATACTGAAGTAAAGATAGGTGACCAGGTATGGATGGTAGAAAACCTTAAAGTAACAAGATACAACGATGGAACTATTATTCCTAAAATTACTACTAGTGCTGCTTGGACTAATCTATACTCTTGCGAGCAAAACCCGTGCATTTATAAATCGGGTTATTGTTGGTATAATAATGATTCAACGACCTATCACATATATGGCACTTTGTATAGTTGGGCTGTTGTTGGAACAAACAAATTGGCACCAACCGGTTGGCATGTTCCTTCACAGTTAGAATTCGAAAAGTTAGTTCAACTTATCAAAAACGATGAAAGTGTTAATGTCGTTGGCGGGAAATTGAAAGAAACCGGTACTTCACATTGGGATGAACCAAATGAAGGAGCAACTGATTCGGTTGGATTTAAAGCACTACCAGGAGGCTTTCGTAATCATGATGGTGAAGGAACATTCGGTGGAATTGGCAAGATTGGTTGTTGGTGGTTGTCAACAGATGTTACAATGGGCGCTTCGATGTGTTTCAGAATTACCTATGACCGTATAAATTTGGAAAATAACTATTCCAGTAAATCTGCTGGGTATAATGTTCGTTGTATAAGGGACTGGTAACAAAAATCAATCAGTTGATATGTTTTAAGACGAACTAATTTTTCAACATCTCAAATTTAATCAAAATGTCTGCTTAAATGCAGTCTAGCTGATTGCGATAAACGGAACACCTATTAATCTGAAAAGCTCAAAAAGATAGTCCGTTCCACTTTTGTTATTTCAATGATAATAACAACGACATCATTAGGAGAAATTTGTGATCTCGCTCTTAAGCTGCACCACCGATACCATACGCCCCCAGACAGAAGTTTCAGAGCTGCAATACCCTGCCGCGGGGGTCGTATCCGCTCAGCGAACATAATTATTCATATCACTTTAACACTACTAATTATCGGCAACTGCCAGATGAACATAATTCTATATATCATTATCTAAAATAATGTGCAGCCCGCAGTCCAAATCTAAATTAACCATTTATTCTGTATGACATCCTGTCACAAGGTGTACACATTATGTGAACACTTATTAAATATTTATCATCAGCATTAATACCTTTTACAGTTATATTATTATTCAGATAAAAAGAGTCGAATTGCTTACTTATTCGATTAAATGCAATATGAAATAAATTGTTTAAACCATCATCTGCATTTAACAAACATATTAAAGTATAATTCATAGTGTAAAATAACCGCTCAACTGGCAGAGGAAAAATATGATACAGGAAAAATGGATCAAATGCTTTCTGATCGTAAAAATTGCAGCTATTAGTTCTCTGGTATCTGGAGAATCACCCAAAACAGTAGTGCCCCTTTTTCTGTTTTCGGGCCAATCGAACATGGTGGGATTGGGAACAGATGCTTCACAGCTCAGTAGTGAAGAAAAAAAAGAGATTGAAAATATAAAGATTTACTATGAATCTGAAGGACAAAATCTGGGAAAATGGAAAACATTTGGACCGAATTTGGGGTCGTCAGGTAACCCGTTTGGGTCGTCGGGTAACAATTTTGGTCCTGAACTGTTTTTTGGCAGAGTATTAGCCGATTCAATGCCGGATAAAAAAATGGCGTTTATTAAGGATGCTGTCTCTGGTACCTATCTTGGTCAGTCGGGTGGATGGCTGCCGCCAAGCTCTGGCGGGCCTGGTAAATTATACGGAGACATGATGAAACATATTGATGAGGCGCTGGAGTCATTCAATGATGCGTTTGATACATCATTGTATACCCCAAAATGGGCCGGCTTTATATGGCATCAGGGAGAATTTGATGCCTGGCAAAATAAGGATCTTGCCGACAAATATGAGGAGAATCTTACAAACCTGATAAAAGATATTCGTGAAATGGCTGAAGATGATTCTCTTCCTGTAATCATTCCGATGATTTCCCAGGCAACCCTTATGAGATGGGATTTTATCGACATAGTTCATGAAGCAGAGATTGCGGTAGCAGAGAAACTTCACAATTGTGATACTACAAAGATTATTGAATATAATTTGACGGATGGAATTCACTACGATAATCCCAGCATGAAAATAATCGGTACTAACTGTGCGCTCAGATGGCTCGCAATGGATTTCACAGATGACTGGTGGGACCCGGTGCCTGTTGTATACCAGACAGAAAAGAGAATGTCAATACCGGTCCAAAATGCATATTCGAATCCAAAGTTTTTTGATTTGTCTGGCAGGATGGTCCGTTCAATTAAGTCATCCGGTGCCAGTGGGTTGAATGGTCAATCATCAACATTAATGCTTATAAAAACAACCGGTAATAAATCGCAAAAGCAGTTTATTTCTAAAACAGTAAATTTTCGGTAAAACAGAGTTGTATCTGCCAAATTGTCAGGAGGGGACTCTGAAAAAAATTAAATTGGATATCGGAGACCTGACAGGCGAAATCCGTATGGGCATGCACCTGGATATTCCCGTAATGTTTAAACATTGAACAGCACATCTGTTTATAAGTATTAACCAGATAATGTTTCCAGTAATGCAACTAAGTTTCATAATGTAAAAAGCACCATTACCGCAAAGAGAGACAGGAATACATGGTAAGTTTCAGATGTTGTAACTGGAGTAATTTGACAAGTTTATCTTCCTGCAGATAATAAAAACACTTTTATCGTTAAGGACAAAAGTGTTTTATTTAAAGCATATTTAAAAAATGCTCTTAAAATAATTGCATTGTAAAAGCAATTCCTGAACTTATAACAATCAATCAAGCATTATCGTAGTTACAGAATAAGCCGGAAGAGTTATAACCATGCCTTCTTTTAAATCAATTTTTTTAACTTCCGGGCCCTTTGAAACATTGTCTTTTCGAAGCTGTCTCAGTGTAGCTTTCCCTTTAAACCCAGGTACAGAAACTGTTGTCTCAGCCCTTGTTTCCGGGTATTTGTTTATGAGCATCAGAGACATCGATCCATTATCACGTGAAAGGTAACTTGCAATATGTAAATCATTGCTTTTCGATTCAAGAAGAGCTCCCCTGCCAAGACACATACTTGCCATCTGAAAGCTCCAGTATGAAGGTCTGCGTGTATTAGTGCCATCAGGCGCATTGGTGCGGGAAAGATATCCATAATCGCCGCCCTGTTCCATAATATTATTATGGATATTCCAATAGGAAGCATGTTCTATGTTGTGCCTTGTCAGCATACCAAGATAATCAGCAACAAAAACTGCATTGACAATGGTCAATATCTGAGGGCTCGGCCTGAAATCTACAGAATTCCATTCTGTGAGCCAGATCTGATATTCTTTGCCAGGTTCTCCAAACTCTTTAAGCTGGCTTCTGATATCAGGGATAATATCATCCAGCGACTGCGGAGATCCCAGAAGACCAGCATCATTTTCCTGACCGGATTCCTGAGGATAATGATGAACATTGACACCATCAACGATATCTCTTGTATACTCAAATACTGTTTTATTCCAGTCACCTGCAAGCATCCATACAACCGTAATATGGATATGCGGATCTACCGCTTTCATCGCTTTTATATATTCCCTTGCGCGCTTTCCGTACTCTTCTGCCGAACAGTTAAATGAATGCCAATCACCATACAGCTCATTACCTATTTCCCAGTATTTAATATTTGCCTTTTTCTCTATATTGGTATAACGAACCCATTCTGCAGCTTCCTGCGAGGTACCTGATCCAAAGTTAACAGTAATCATCCCGGAATTACCACTTCTTTTACAGAAATCCAGAAATTCATCTGTACCAACCAGTGAATTATCTTTAGACAGTGCTTCTTTCCAGTGGTATTCATCGGAAGTAAGGCCTCCGGGAAAACGGATTACATTGTGATTCACTTCTTTTACCAGTCTGGCAGTTTCATCATGAAGCAGATCTCCATCCCATGTAGTAGCATTAATCCCGAATATCCCTTCATGAATCTTTTCGGTTACTACATTCTGAGGTACTCCCTCAACAGTGACTTCAACAAATTCCGGAGCTTTTACCTTTTTTACCTCCCTATCGTTAGTCAGTCTGATATTATCTATTAAAAATGTATGTCTCGTACCTTCACCTGATGGTTTAAAATCCAGTGATACTACATCTTTGAGATCAAAAACTCCGTTATGTTCTGCTTCAGGCGGCTGATAATAAGGAAATTTATAGAAATCTTTGAATGGAACAATTACCTCAGACCAGCCACGTGAGGCACCCGCAGTGGCTATGAATAACTCATTACTGCCATCCTGAACCTGAAGATTAAATGGCTGGTAAGGACGCTCTGTAAACACATCAAATTTGATTCCCCAATGCCCGGACCAGTCACGATCTTCTGCATTGCGATTATTATCAAGGTAGCTGTATACTGCGTCACACCAGCCAGTCAGCTTATAGGTAATCGCAAGCGCATCACCTTCTCCCTCTGCCAAAGTTGATTTTATAAGCTCTACACTTATACTGGATTTGGAATCACTGGAAGTATGCCAATTGTGATCTTTTTCAGAGTCAAAATCGTGCAGGAGATAATCAGGTTCATCCGAACGGAAAGCATTCCAGTAATCATCAGGATTTACATATCCCGGGATCTCCTTTATTATAGATATATCATGAACATAAAGAATAACCGGCTGATTACTTTCCACCCTGTTTTCATGCCTGTTGACAGAAAACCGGATCTCATTGATTTTCGACCAGTCCACGTCGTTAATTATCTCTCTGCTTGCAGCTGCATCCCAGTACAGTCCCTTGTCCTGAAACTTTCTGATCGGAATCATAAAGTAATTCCATGCAGTATCGATTTGACCATAATCGTTTAGAATGACTTTTGATTGTACCTTTTTATCATCACTGTCATCATCTATAATACCAAAGTAGATTGTGTTAACTCCTGGTCCTGTTTTTGCCCAGAAAGCTATTCCTGCAGTTCCATTCTGACGATAAGAAGTAAGGTCAATCTTTTTACCCTGTCCCAAAGATATGGTTACACCTGAATAATCTTTATTATCCATATAGCATGTCAGGATATCTTTTCCTTTTGTGCCAGGCTGCATCCTCCAAGCTGTTTTACCCCCATAAACATACGCAAATCCGTCTGAGGCAAATTTTCCTTTCAGGATACTGATTTCAGTTACGACATCGGGTTGAGCCCCCTGGGGTGCATCCACAGTTTCCCGCCTTTCATCCCAGTATTTATCTGGATCAAGCTGTAGTTCTTTTGATTTCTCAAAAGGTGAATCTCCACCCATTGATTTAAGCTGTAAACCACAATTTGTTACAAACAATGTAAAACAAAGCACCAATAGATTTAACCTGTGTTTCATCACTCCTCCTTTTATAAGATTATTAGCAGTGATCAATGAATTAAATTTCCTTTTCATAACACCTCCTTTTAAGTTTGGAATCTGTAACATATCTGATTTAAAAGGTAGCGTAGAACTGGTGACTTTATCTGATTATTGTTCTACATTTTTAAAAGGTTGATATAATATGGAAAAAGTGGATGAAATACAGAAAATGAATAATCGATAGCTGATTTTTGCTGTTTTTGCAAATTTTATGCAGTCGTTATCCTCTGAGATCGCAGTTATTTTGTTATCTGCCATGTTTTAGTAAAGAAGCAGGTTTGGATGTGATGTTTTTTTCTGAATTTCATACATTATTAAATTCTGGTTTAATTTTTGAATAATGTATAATAAATTGTTGAAAATGTAATCTGGTTGAGTGATATGGGGCTCCGAAGGCAATATATGTATTTTTGTAAATGCCATCATAAACCAGAGATCTCTGATTGCGTGCACCCAAGGCATCTTGTGAATTATAATTCGGAATTTGGAATTGAGATCAGATTATCAGGTTCGCCGGGCCTACACGGCCCCCCCGATAGAGGAAAATATTCTAAATCAGAAAATTGAAAAACGAAACAGGAATAAAACATTGTATAATTTGTTTTTTGAGAATTTTCTCCTAAAAATGATGAACTTTAGTAAGCTCCGGTATCTATGGCAAATTCACTGCGTTTTTCAGGTTAATATTTTCGAATTTATAATATTTACCGTATGGGCCGTGTACGCTCGACAGGGCATAATTCAAAATTTTTCTTTCTGATTCTGTTTTTGGATTTAATTCCCACTTATTATATGCCAAATTCATCTCTTTTTTCTACCAAAATCTATTTCATGAATCACATGAGCCATTTTGGATCTGTAATTAGTATTTGGCAATGGGAATGTTTTTAGTATGAAAGATATTACATATTCCAAAATAATATCATCGAGCGTGGATTCATCAATACTTATGTTGCTGTTGTTACCTGATTTGTTAGTTGTGAAAGAAAGTCTGACTTTTCCTTCCAATAAAGGTTTGTGTTTTAACCGGCAATTATACGCAAATTTAAAGTATTTATTATACAGTGAATCTATTTTGGGTTCGACCACATGTAAAGGAATTCGTTTTGAAATTGTATCCAGAGTTGTATTAGTATTATCCCATTTCGGAATTTCATTGGAGATTGATAATTCAGTAACTAAAGAATCTATTTTTTCTTTATACTTTTTATTAATATCAAAAAATTTCGATGAAGATGTTCTAAAGAAAAAGTTTTGAGACGGATAATAACGTGGTCTTGCATATCCACCGAAATATTTAGAAGAGGATTTTTCCGGGAAATGTGAAAAACAGGATTTTGACCATTTTTTCAGAATAAGAGAGAGTGAATCCGGTTTAATATAATCGGTAATGTTATTACCTTTTCCTTGTGCTAGTTGAAACATAGGTTTTTCAGGTGTGACAAAATAATCCCGGTAATTACTCCAGATAATTTTACCGGATGAAAGATCAATTAATATCATATATGTGTGAAAAACATTTGTCTTTACTACTGCTGCAAAGTAACTTCCACCAGTTGCCAAACCAGTTAATGCAAATTGAGCAATTCCTAATAATGACATCAGATCTGCATTTACCAATCCAGCCTGATGAAAAATAAACATCGCATAATTTCCATTGATTAAGTCTGAAATGGTTTGTAGGTCAGATTTTATCTCAGTAGTTAATGGAAGGCTTTTATCCCCGATATATTTTGAAAATGCAAGACTTTGGTATAATTTTCTGTTTATGTTTTTCACTGCCTTTACCTGATAATAAGTTAACTGATTCGGAAAGACACAAGGAAGAACTGTTGTATTGATGGTGTCGGAATTCATGTTTTTAAAAGGAACAGAGAGAATAGTATCCATAAAAGAACCCATAAGGAATGGTTCAACTGTTTTTACTTGGTAGCCTTTTTTTGAAAGAGTTTGGGAAGTTGCTTTAAGAATAAGTGAATCAATAACAAGTGAAGTTTTTGCACTGTAATAATCTCTTCTGACATCAATGGCTACCAGTGCATCACTGAAAACAGCGATAGTATCAATATTGCTGCTAATAGATCCAAAATCAGGACTTATTCTAATATACTTTTTTTTATACACGCATGAAACTAATAATAATATAACACACAACAGAATGCATTTATTGGGATTTTTCAATATCTACCCCCAAAGAAAGCAAATAATTATGAAAGTTATTTTCGCCTGAAGAAATTAGAAAATTAATTTCTTTTTTTGCTTAGTTTAAAATAAGATTAGAAAATTTATAATAAAAACAAAATATTATAATTTTGAAAGCTGACGCACTACAGTAGTATGTTTGCCCTTTCCATCCTTTTACCTTACTTTGTTTACCCATAAAGCATTGGTGTAGCTTTTGACTTAGTACAAGGTCACACACAAGTCCTTTCCAGATCCAAATATTGACTATCTACGAGAAACATTCGACATTCGACACCTGAAAAGATAATAACTACTGCCCATATTTTCTTTATTCAATATTATGTTACCCATAGGCATCTCTCTCTCCACCGGCATATTTCTGATAAGTCTGCCCCGGAGATCAAACATTTGTATATGAGATACATTCCCTTTTATGCTGCGAAGAGGTGATCTTACAAATCTGATAAAATTTGAATCCGGGTCAAATTCGTATGCCCCCACATCAATCCTCCCATTCACAATCCGGCTGTTTCCATTTCGGTCCAGTTGAGGAGCCAGATCCACACTACCGGAATCAATTGCGATACATCCTGGCTTTAACCTGAGATCACCACCTGAATAATCAACAAAATATTCGCAATAATTATCATTGATAACTATGTTATGATCCATGATTACTCCTTCATCGGCATTAATACTTGTAGTCAGATTGTTTCTTATGATGCAGTCTGTACTTACAATACCGTTCTTGTGATCACTTATGCGTACCCATGGTGGTCCGGGTTTTTCAGAATTCAAATCAACTACTGTATTATTGATTATCCTACAGTTTTTCGCGCCAGAAAGAGTGATCCCGTGCCAATGGTCTACCATGATCACGTTATTTTCAACAATCCAGTCCTCAAACATTCCATCAAAACAACCGATACCCTGAAGTGTACCTCTATGCGGCTGATCAGGATCCTCATAGTTAATAATAGTATTGCCCCTCAGAACAATCCCTTTCACTACACCGGTCCCCACCCCGTCGTCACCAACAGACCACGACTGAAATCCGTCATCATGGTTTGCGTTTACAGCATAACAGTTCTTTACAAAGTTGTACTGGTAAATTCCGTAGTCACCTAATCCGCGAAGCGCATCCCCGGAGAAGTTTTCAATTATATTGTATTCAACAAGACATGAATCTCCTGTTACCGAAATCCCGAAATTGATATTCCTGAAATGGTTGTTTCTCGCAACCATTTTTTCCCCCGGCAAAGAAAGTGCATTGCAGGAATTTGCATTCCAGTCATCCTCAGACCAGGTAGAGATATCATCTGCCGAATAGGCGATACAGTTCTCCACAATGCAGTCGTAACTTGCACCGGTCCAGTTGTGTGATGCGAACTGTATAATATTTCTTTTTTCGAATACCGAATCAAAGCAGGGGCTAACAGTCAATCCGCAAATGATCCATTTGCAACCAGATCTTAATTCAATTGATGATAGTTTTGGAGAGTGCCCGGGCTGAGCCATTATGGTGATATAATCGGTATTGTAATACTCCGATGCAAACACTTTCCCATGAAAGCCATCAGCCAGAAGCAGGGTATCTCCTGCCTTTACCGGAGCGTTTTCGTTTTTAATAATCATGGGAGCGCTTTCAGAAGCAGGTTTCGATTCGTACTTATAAGTTTCTATTTTTGAGCTGTCAAACACCTCCTTAAGAGTACTCCATGGAGACTCCTTTGATCCATTATTGTTCATGTTTCCGTTCTGAGGATCTACATAAAAGACCGCTGCCTGAATTGTTAAAACAGAAACATAAAGAACCACTGCAGTAAATAATTTAATCTGCCGGAATCTGATTGAAGATATTTTTCCAGTCATATATATTCTCATTTTGTTAAAGGGAAAAGGGAATTAGGTATTACACCAATCCGCAAATTGGGAAAACAAGCATACCAATTTAATTATAATACCAAAGAAAAAACGTAATCAAGACTTGTTTTGTTTCCCCTGATTTAAGCCTGAAAAGGCATTATATAATTATTGTGCCTGCAAAAGAAAAACCTTAAAAAAGTGAATATTTGCGATATAGATCAGAGTCAATAACATAACTCAACACCTGTCTGATATGGCTTTAAAAAGATACGGCTGAGAAAAAACATAAGGCCAGGAAACTGACATAAACGAACCTCTACTTTACCTGACAGTCACATTTTGTGTATAATAATAAGTTCTGATTTTATAGAATACATATAAGTTCATTCCAGACAAATCTGAATCTGAAATCTTTTTTATCTTGCGTTCAGTGTGAGATATGAGCTGAATATCTCATATACAGTTTTGTAATATGAAGAATCATTCATTACATATAGAAAAAGACAGGTCCCATAATCGAACAAACATCAGTATAATGATTTAAATGAACGCTGGCATAACTGTTATTAATCCACTATCCGGCAACTCTTTTTAATTTCTTTATTAATTGGTGAACGTCCTTGGCATCATGACTGCCAATCATAAATTAAACAAAATGGATTAAAAAAATGCAGGATAAGCCAAAGGTTATATCCGGCAGGATTTTTGATACTTAGATTAAAATAAAAACCCGGCCAAGGAAGATTTCTGTTGAAGAAATATTTATGGCAAGAATAAAAATAACCTGGGAATTATTCGAATTTTGTTTATACTGTCAGATCATCAAATTCAGGCTGCGATTTCCTGCAATACCTGAACACATGTATTTTTAACTTATGACAAAGATCAATATACTTATACTTGATACAATAACATTCCTCATAGTATTGGTCGTAAACTATTTCTCCAATACAGATATAATCGGCAAAATGAGTGTTGGTGAAATAAGTGAGATGTATCCTACTGTTATCACTCCTGCAGGATACGCTTTTTCAATATGGGGTCTTATATACCTGCTGCTTGTTCTTTTTATTGGATATATGTGGTACTCATGGATCAAAAAAATTGATGACAATCTGATAAACAGAATTGGCAGCTATTTTCTTCTTTCCAATCTGGCCAATACTTTCTGGATTTTTACCTGGGTAAATGGATATATCGGATTTTCCTTTTTGTTCATACTTTTACTTTTATTCTCTCTTTATAAACTTGTTCAAAGACTAAAACTTGGCAAATGGAATCTATTTCTTCCTTACATATTGTTCATACGCCTGCCAATAACGATCTATTTCGGATGGATAATTCTGGCAACAGTTCTGAATTTCAACGTATATCTTGTAAGCACATGGTATGATATTACATTTTGGAATACACCCCTTTGGGGTGCTATGTTGATAGTTGTAAGTACCTCAATATACATCTATCTGGTTTTCAGGAGAAACCTTTGGGAATCTTCATTAGTTGGTACCTGGGGCTTGACAGCTATTATTGTCAACCAGATAAAACCAGTTCCTGTAATCGGGATTTGGGCTCTTGCAGGTATTATAATCATATTAATCAGCATCATTTATCATGTTTACAGGAGCAAAAAGACGTCTGATTTAAAATAGAATTCAGGTCCGAAACGGAAAAATAACTGCATTTTCCTCAATCAAACCGGAATTAAAATGCAAAATATATAAAGGGAACCGTTACCGATTCCCTTTCTTGAGTATTAACTTGTTTTAAAAATTATCTGATAACTGCAGCCCGAACTGTTGCAGTTTCATTCATACCTTCGAGTTTCAAAATCCAGATATTTTTAGTAAGATCTGAAAAACTCAGCTCCGAAACGCCTTTTTTAACAATCCCTTTTTTAACCATTTTTCCGGTAATATCAAACAACGACCAGGATGAGAAGTTATGTAATGAAGGCAATAATGCAACAAAACCGCCTTTTTTAGCACCAATTTTTAATGTTTTGACATTATTTGCTTTCCGTTTTTGAATCACATTGTTCGAAACTTCTTCAAGCACCAGTAAAAACCAGTCTACATTTATAGCACTTTTGAAATTCAACTGAACAGTATGTGTTCCCTTGTCTAGTTCTATCCCTTTGCCCAGGTTTTCTTCCTGCCACTCACTCCATCTGTTGTTATCGTTTGTACCGGCAAAAGAGATCGAACCAACACTTTTACCATCTATCTGGATATCAAAATTTGAATTCGCTATGCCTGAAGCGACCCTGAAAACCATGCTGTATTTACCTGCAGTCTGCACTTCTGCTTCATACGTTGTAGAATACCCATCTTCAATCCATCCGATACTTGTTACTCCATTTTCAGTTTCGGTCTGAAGCTGGTCTCCGTTTTTCTGCGTAAAATCTTCGGCTTCAACCTTGATGGAATCGTTTGTTAATGTATCCAGGAACATTGCAGTAATTACAACATTCGAATTGCCTATGGTAAGAGTCGTTGAGAGGTCATTTCCGGAAAGCCCTCCACCACTCCATCCTTCAAATACACTGACTCCTTTAACCGGTGTGGCTGTCAGTGTTACCTGAGAACCGGTTTGATAGTATGATTCATCCGGAGATTTTTTAACGGAACCGCTACCGCCTTCAACATTTACAGTTACAGAAAACATGTTTGACGGGATCTGTTCAAAAACTGCAGTAACCGATTTATCCTTATCCATTGTTATTTCAACGGTTTTGTTTGTACCGGAAGCATCACCAGACCAGTTCTTGAAAACATATCCTTCTGAAGGTTCAGCAGTGAGAGTAACTTTAGTATCTGATGGATATGATTCACTGTCCGGTTCTTTTTTTACAGTTCCACCGGAACCGGCATTTATTGTAAGCTTGTATTTTTCTCCTATTAACCCACACGATTTTATTGCCTCGTTTGCGAGTTGTGAACGGAGATTTGAAATGGTATTGCCCCAATTGGAATTAGGTGAATCTTGAAGAATTCCAATAACTCCATCCTTAATACGGGCTTTTATATTGTTTGCATCATCCCATGCAGAGTTGTGTCCAGTTCCCCCACCTCCAGCTCCATAGCCACAATCTGCGAAAATAGGTTTACCAGTTAAATTGGACACTCCACTGTATGTCATTTGGTTACCACCCTTTATTGAGGAACTTGCTGCTTCAGCTATTCCCCCGGAAGTATTCAGAAAATCAAATTTATCCATTGGCATTGCACCATACCAACTGCTTGTATTTCCCTGATCTTCAATCCAGGGTGAAATGTCCATGGATACGAGAGCATTTGGTAAGGCATTCTTAATTATATCTACTAGCTCTTCCATAAGTTGCCCAGCCTCCTGGAAAGAGAGAGAACTGGATTGTTCTGGGTATGTATATTGATAATAATCAGGTTCCATAAAGAAAATTATAGTTTTGTTTGTTCCCCAATCATTTTTAATAGCTGAAATCAATTCAGAATACTTATTTTTTATTCTTGATTTGTTCTGTTTTATATATTCAGCACCTTTTGTACATAAATTGTTACCACCAGAAACGTCACAATCACCCAACCCATTATCTCTTCGAGCTAAAAATGCTATTATATAACTATAAAAAACTGGAGTTTTATTATGATTTCTACATGTTTCAAGTAAGCCACCCATATTAAAATGCTCTTCAGACCCCAACCATTCAGCTAAATAATCTACTTCCGAAGGAGGTGAACCGCCTTTCCATTTCATCCCGAAATTAAATTGACACGGATCGAACTCTCCAAAACTGCAAATATATGTGAATAGAATTGTAAACGTAGTAAAAACTAGCTTTTTGGACATAAGGTTACTCCTCCAGGATCTGGTTATTAGGTTTAAACAAATTTTTGCGCCTTTCTGTCCATAATAGGAACTGCTCTTCAACTGCCCCGGAAAACTCTTTTTCCAAGCTTCAAAATTAAATTGTAACTACCTTTATTTTTTCCGGTTTTGCATCATTTTGGTGTATTGATCCCATGATGCCCAGACAAAAGACAGATTCTATTTTAGACAGCACAATCCTTAACCGTTTAAGAAACAGTCGGATTAAAAGACATAGTTTTATTAGTATACTTTTTAAATGAAATGTTCATTTTTTTAAGTGCTAAATATAATTTAATCGATTCAAATCTTCCATATACCTGTTTAATTCCATTCTTGGCCGCTACTTTCAAAATAAAATTCACAAATGTAATCACGATCCATTTTAAACTCACTCCAAGAAACCGGTTAAGATCGGCATAAGCGGTTTATGGTGGAAAAATTCAGATGCGCCTGGATAAATAAGAAGCTCCTACCATTAGACTCAAGTTCACAATTTTTAAGAATGTTTGAATAGAACTCAATTTCGAAGGCAACACTGCCAGCATTCTGACGATTCCGGCCTCATACGATCCTGTGAAGCAGAACCGAAAAGAATAGCAATTTGGACTTGCGGTATTTGTGTCAATACATCTATCAAACCATCAAATTTCATTTTTTAGTATTCTTTCTCATAATTCCATAACACCTTATTTTCAAAATACAATTCAAAAACTTTTTACAACATGTAGTCCTCCAGAAAATCCACATCTCCTTTAGTGACTATTCAGGCTCCTATTGAATATTTAACTCCCTTTATGACATCAAGGACATCCCTGTCGGTTAATTTTGCAGATAACGGTAAACTTACAGTCTGGCGCCCTATAATTGATGCGTTTGGATAATCCTGCGGATTCCATCCAAATTGTCGCTGATAAAACGGATGTTCAGGAAGACTCAGATAGTGTACGCCCACTCCAATATTATGATATGTCATTCTTTTGATAAATTCATCCCTGCTGACTCCACACTTGTCCCGATCTATTAATATAGTATACAAATGATACCCGTGACGAGTGTCTTTGGCGGGTTTTTCCGGAACAATAACCTCGATCTCGGAAAAAGCATTGTCATACTGATCCCAAATTTCCTTTCGCCTTTTCCAGTTTTTTTCCAACCGGTTCATCTGATGAATACCAATCGATGCCTGAATATCCATCATGTTATATTTAAAGCCACTTTCAACTACATAATAGTGTTTATATCCTTCATCACCAAACCTTTTCCATGCATCAGCACTCATTCCATGAAGAGCGAGCATTTTTATCCATGCTGCGTCCTCCCCTTTCTGAGCCAGTACCATCCCGCCTTCACCTGTGGTCATGTTTTTTGTAACATAAAAGCTGAAACATCCAAAGCGGCCAAATGTACCCGTCTTTTTACCTTTATACCTGCTCTCTACTGCGTGAGCACAATCTTCAACAACATACAAATTATGTTTTTCTGCCAGTTCCATGATCAAATCCATTTGACACGGTCGTCCGGCAAAATGTACAGGAATGATCGCACGTGTTTTAGGGGTTATTTTTGCTTCAATCTGCTCTGGATCAATATTCATCGTTGAATAATCGACATCAGCCAGAACCGGCACCAAACCTGCATGTATAATTGCATTTATTGTGGCACAAAATGTCAGCGGTGTAGTAATCACTTCAGCCCCAGGCTCCAGTTTTAATGCCAACAGACTCAAATGAAGAGCTGCGGTGCATGAATTAAGCGCAATTGCATGATCAGATCCGCAATAAACCCTGAACATTTCCTCAAAAGCAGCCACCTTGGGACCGGTACCGATCCATCCGGATCTTAATGTAGAAACAACTTCCCCAATCTCCTCTTCACCTATTTCAGGTGATCCAAAGATCAGAAATTTTTCCTTTTTACGTACAGGATCACACATATAACTCTCTTTTTTTCCACTTTAATTTTTAAATTATACAATATTATACAATATAGTATTGTTCTTAGAAATTTGCGTTTTTGATCTGGAGTATCTCTTAAGCAGTACAGAAATCTCCACGTAAAAACAGTTTTACAATTTGTACAAAATTCTCAAAGTAATAACTTATCGCGAACAGATCGAAAAAAAGATCATCTGGTTCAGGAAAAATAAAAAATGCGAATTTCGTTCAGAAATCCGCATTTTTTTTATTTATGACAAAAGCTTTCTAACGAGCTATGGGCCATTTTTTATGCCACCACACTAAAATCGAACTTGCGATATAGATAGTAGAGTATGTACCCCCAATCACACCAATTAAAAGAGCAAACGCAAAATCCTTTATTGCTTCACTGCCAAGTATGTATAAAGACAATACGACGAAGAATGTAGTCACTGAAGTAATAATAGTTCTTGAAAGTGTTTGATTAATGCTCCCATTTACTATGTCATTAAAATTCTTTCCGCGTATTCCACTTTTCAAGTTTTCCCGAATACGATCGAATATAACAATCGTATCATTCAATGAATATCCCACAATCATCAATACAGCGGCAAAAAATGGAAGAGAGATCTCCAGTCCCATAAACGAAAATATCGTAATTGTAATCAAGACATCATGGAATAATGGAATAATAGCTGCAACTCCAAAAGGCAGGGTAAACCGGAATCCTACATAAATCAGGATAGCAATAAGAGCAAGAATAGTAGCAATGAGAACGTCTATTCTCATTTCACCACCGATTTTTGGTCCCACAGTTTCGACGTTTTGGACTTCAAACGGATTCTGTGAATAACCATTTAACAGAGCATTTTTAATTTCTCCGGAATGGGCAGCTCCCTTTTCATCTTTTTTTACCATAATCTGTAATTCATTATTGGAAACAGGACCGATTGTTTTAACCTCGGGAGTACCATATCCCAGTTCACTTATTGCTGAACGGATCTGCCCCAAATCATCCTTTACAGGTTTCTCGAATTTCATTTGAACAAGCGTACCACCTGCAAAATCAACGGAGAAATTAAGTCCCTTATGAAGAACAATCGAAATAACTCCGATTACAATAAAAGAGATAGAGACAATTATAGCTATTTTGCAATAACCGAGAATATTATAATTTGCATTTTTAAAAAACTGCACCATCTGAAATAATCCTCACTTCAAAGTTAGATACTTAACTTGTTTTTATTCTTCTGGAAAAACATATTCATTAAAATCTTTGATACGAACAAAGCCGTATACAGAGATGTAATAATACCAAATATCATTGTTATGGCAAACCCTCTGATCGGCCCGGTTCCTTTCCATAACAGAATAAAAGCTGTAATCAGGGTAGTAAGATTGGCATCCATAACTGTCACTAAAGCATTCGAATAGCCTGCATCAACAGCACTACGCACAGTTTTTCCCATTAACAGTTCTTCCCGGATGCGTTCAAAAATAATAACATTTGCATCAACGCCCATTCCAAGTAACAAAATGATACCTGCAATACCCGGCAGCGTAAGTGTTGCATTAAAACCAGCCATAATTGCCAAAACAAAAAGGACATTCAATGTCAATGCGATAAGCGCAATAATACCGCTTTTTCTGTAATAGAACAGTATAAACAGAACAATAGCTACAGCTCCAATCAGTCCTGCGAACATACCCTTTTCAATTGAATCCTGGCCAAGTGACGGCCCCACAATGCGCTCCTGAATAATTTCTACAGGTGCGGGAAGTGCACCAGCCCGAAGAACAATCGCCAGATTTTTGGCTTCTTCCATAGTAAAACTGCCTGATATCTCAGCTCTACCCAGAGGTATTTTCTGGATGATACGAGGAGCTGAATACACTGTGCTGTCCAGGACAATTGCCAGAAACTTATTAACATTTGCAGCGGTAACAGATGAAAAACGGCGGGCGCCTTTTGCATTCATTTCCAGATCAACTTTTGCCTGACCTGCACTCATTCCGCCCTGATCAATTGTAGCCCGTGCATCTTTAATCATGTCTCCACGCATTTCCGGCGAACTTTTCACGTAAAAAAGTGTTTTATAAATTCCGCCTTCAAGCTGTATTTCACTATGTCCCCACAAGAACGAATTGTTACTAAGGCCAGCTCTGTCCAAAGCCTGGCGGACATCAGCCCTTGCAAGAATCCTGTTAACTTTTGCAACATTTTCAACTTTTACGCCAAGCTGATCTCCTAACTGCACAAGCAGTTCTTTAAATGACGTCGGCCCTTTTTCTGCAGTTTTCTCTTCTACTTTGGAAGCAGTGTCTTCTTCTTTATCAACTCCCTGAAACAGTTTTTCAGCCAAAGCCTGTTGCTCAGCCTTTTTTGCTTCTGTTGTATCTTTTTCAACAGAATCTCTTTGTGCCTTCCCTGCGATAACATTATCAATCAGGTTGATAGCCTGTTCAAGTTGAACCGGCTCGCGTAACAGATTAAATTCCAGTTGCGCGGTTCTGCCTATAACATCTTTTGCAGCAGCTTCATCCTTAAGACCGGGGAGCTCAACAATTAACCTGTCTTTACCCTGTTTCTGAATTATCGGTTCAGCAACACCCAAAGCGTTAATACGATTTTCAATAATTGTGTATGCCCGATCGATAACATCCTCACTCTGACTCTGATCCAGTTTCGAACGATCAATCTCAAGGACAAGACGCATACCACCCTGCAGATCCAATCCTAAATTTAAAATTCTCTTGAGTATTTTAGGATTTTCCTTTGCATACGCATCCCGCTCCTGTGGCGTTTTTGAATAATACACGAACGACGGAACCAAAAAGTAAATGGCAACTACTATGGTGGCCACAACAAGCAATAAGCTTATCGGACTATTCTTCTTCATGAGACTCAGAACATCCTTTCTGATATTTTCTTAAAAAACCTTTTCCTGTAAAGCACTCATAAATGGCACTGTTCAGGATCCGGCTTACAATCATTTTTCGACAATAGAAATTCAGTGACTTTTTCAACAATATCCTTAGGATTCTGCGGTTTGGTTAAATAAAGATCACACCCAACCCGCTGTCCTTCACGATAATCATGTTCCTGATTTAAAGCCGTAAAAAGAAATACAATTACGTCTTTTGTTTCCGGATTATTTTTTATCCATTCACAAACATCAAATCCAGTCTGACCACACAGGATTACATCCAGGATGACCAGATGTGGTTTTTCCTTTTTAATAACCGATATTGCCTGATTTGCAGTGATTGCCTCGTAAACACTGTAACCCTCTAATTCCAAAAAAAGTTTCAGTATTTTGCGAATCCCAGGCTCATCATCCACCAGCAATACCCTGTACGGTTTCTGACTTGTCACTTGCACATCCAATAAAAAAATAGAAACCAAACTTGAGCCAAGAGGCACAAACACAGCCAGAAGCTGTGATCTGACTTTATGGGCAAACCCCCGAAAAGACAGGGATAAATCCATACATACATAAAATGCTGCCCTGCTCACAGCAGCAAACTATAATCCCATGTTATTAAAAACTCCAAAGAGATTATGTCGGCTCTCTCCACACAGCAGATAATGGAAACAATTGAAGATACATTTTTCTAATATGAAAATGCAATAATCTTATCGTATTACAACCAAATCCGAATCTGAAAAAAGACAATAAATTAATATTTCCAGCCCTTTGCCGGACTATAAACCTGGTAGAGACTGCCCCAAAAGTTAGAAAAAGGGTAAAAATCGTTACTATTTCAGTTCGTTTTAGAATACGAATTCTTCTTCAATATGTTATCCGTTTTTTCCAGTCATCTTTGCAATCAGAAACAATTATGTTTTTTTTACACACAACACCTGAATCGAGAGTTTTACCTCAGCACTAAAATCGTAAAAAAAAGAAATGAAAACGCAGGTATTCTCTGCTTCAAAAAGGCACTTACATTACTGATGAAATAAACATTCTCACACAATAATGTCCTGATAACTTCATCTAACCTAAATAGAGACGATTCCCTCACGCGAGTCTTTTTCGCGGACATCGATATTAAGAATCAGATCCAGAACGCTTTAATATGCAGGTACAGGATAACGATTACGACAACGATTGTAGCTTTTTTTCTTCATTCATAATTCATAATTCACCATTTTATTATGACCTTCACAGCTTTAAAACCCTTTCTGTGCCGCTCTCACAGCTCATTCCCGCACTGCGGGACAAGCTGTAAATTAATCGCCTCCATTTTGGTCTAACTTAAATCAAAATTATACCCTTGTAATTCAGGCTTAAACAAAATAAACTTATATATATAGTGTAATTCGTAACCTTTTTAATATTTTTAATATATGGAAATAACTCCACAGCCTGTAAAAAAAGGGCATACCAAGACAATTCCGGATCCGTTTAAAGAGTTTCATCCGGTTCTCTGGAACCCACAGAGGGATGAGCAATGTAAATCAGCAATTTATTCAGTAAAACGTAATCATGGTATTCAGGGTTCATTTAAATTACATAACCTTAACGATGCCATTAACGACAAAAAAGCCATTTCTGAAAAAATCATAGTAGAATATCTGATAAATGGTTTCCATTATCCAATTTTTACTGTTTCGGATCTTCTTAACTCACCATATCCTTTTGATAAACAATCTGAAGGTAATATTCTTGGAGACATAGCAGAACGTATCTCCAGAAGAATTACAAAATACTTTCTTAAACATTGTAATAAACATGGAAAAACCGGCGGTATTTTTGATGAAAGGTTTGATCCTCAAAACCGTGAAGATTTTATTGTAGCCCACACAGGTAAATATGTACTAAAAATTCAGAAATATCCTAATCTGATAATTTTAAAAAAAAGTGGGAAAGGCAAATACGGATATGAAAACATTAAAGAGCTTGATGGTTTTTTTGATTATCGATTCATGGGAAAAAGACATATACTTGTCCTGGAAAGTAAATTGGAAAAGATCAATGTTGATTTTAATGAAATAATCACAAACCTGTTTAGTCCTTTGCGTATGCTTTTTCCCGATTCACGTTTTTATTACGTATTATTCACAGATAAATACTCCATTTACTCGAAAAGCTGTTACAACAGATGGCGTCAGATAAAACAACTTCCTGCAAAAATACACGAAACACTGAATACTGAAGGTATCGGTACTCTGTTTTTTAGCTTCAATGAATCACGTGAGGATTTCGAAAAAATTAAAAATTTTTTAATTTTACAGTATCGTGCTGTTAAAAATCTTGCTCTGACTCTTTTTGGAAAGACCATAATAACCGATAAAGAGTTGACTGTTTTTGATGGTGGAGAAACCCCCCATATTAAACTTGTCAAAGATCCAGTTACCGGATTATGGCGTGAGATCCCGTTACGACATAAAAGTTAATTGCTTTTGCCCATAGCACACTCAAGTGAAAATGCTTATATTTATAAAACATTAAATTTTCGGGTTACATCCTGGAATTTTTTATCTGCATTTAAAATCATTTTAATTGAGCGATTAAACGAGGAGGTCCTATATGGTTATCCGCAGACATCAAATAGTTGTCCTGTCTCTGCTTACCATTTTTATTTCGAGCGGATTTGCCAGGAATATCCTGGAAAAAAAGATGTACTATCTTACAAACACAAATCAGAAAGGCCAGGCACGATTCTGGACAATATATCTGGGGAATCATGACTGCAAAGTAAAAAGAAAATACCCGGGAGAGCCCGAAGCTATAATTGATGCCAGTATAAACCTGCAATATTTATCCAGTGGATATATTGAGGGTAATGGGTACTCTGCCAAAGGAAAAATTGATTGCATGCCTACGATGAAACTAAGAAACACCAGTGGTGAAAAGAATGTCACTTCCGACAGTATAGATTTTTTCTTTGATTTCGGAAGAAAAGTTCAACTCCTTAATGGTGAAAATGGTGACCTGATTCTTGATGTTGAAGGGGATCAAAAAGTTGCAAACCGTTTTTTAATGCGTGAATATAAACTGACAGAATATTTCGGAGAAGAAATACTGAAAGAAGGGTCTGAAGAAACTCCTTTAAGAGCTCTATCTTTCAGTAAAGAAGGAATTGCACGGGCAATAAAAGCACAAACGAGTCTTGGTGAATAAGTTACTTTTTGTTGCCCGGAAAAAATTTCGTTTTACAGGATATAACTTTAACCTGAGATTAATTTTTTAACATCCTTTGTAATTATCCTGGAAGATTTTTATCTGAAACAAAAAAATAAGGGATCTAAAAAAAGATCCCTTATTTTTTATATCGTCTTATTATCTAAAAACAGTTTGTATTCCAAAAAGGTATTTATTTAACCTGAATCAGTATCACCAGGTAGATACGACCTTCACAGCCATAAACCCCTTCTGCGGTATGCTGCAATGCACTCATCGTAAATTAATCGTATCCATTCAGGTTAAGGTTTAATCAATTTTATATCTTTTTAAAGATTCCGGTGTGACCACAATCAAAACCCGTTCTGTCGGTGAAAAAGCAGCACATAGAGCAGAACTGCTGATCTTTTTCAAACTTTTCCATGTATCTGATGAATAGATTCTGTTTCCTGTAACAAAGAAAGTTTTGTTATCTGAAAAACTGTGAAAATTTCCCTTAAACTCCCTTATCAGATCACCATCATTGCTTTTTATTAATAACACTTTTCCAAAGACCGGTTTTTCAATATTAACAGCTATTGCTGTATCTTTTGAAGAATATGATATCAAGGGGAAATGTTTTCCTGGAGGAGATGCCGGTTTATCCTTAAAATATGGAAATTGCCGATCAAACGACCCGTCAGCAGTTGTAAATATCTTAACCCTTGAACCATAGTCCATTGTCAGATCCTGGTATTCATATACAGCAACTTTTTCACTGTTTTCAGTAAATGCCAGGTCGGCAAATTTATGATTCTTTTCCGGTTTAATAGTATACAAAACAGAACCTGTCTGTCTGTCTAATACATACACTTTTCCATCAGATACAGCAGCCAATAACGATCCATTCGGAGAAAAAACGCATCTTGTTGTATTTTGCGAAATAGTTATTGTTCTGATATTTTTCCATGTATCTGTGGCATAAATGTAAATATTATCACCACCGGCAATTGCTAATGTATCTCCATGGGGAGCAAAGCTTACCGAATACCCAGACAACAATTCCGGCAAAGGGACGAATACCATTTCAGGATCATCCTGTTCTCGACCGATAAGATAATACACTCCCGAAATTCTGCTGAAGTTTTTTTCAGAATATCTCGATGGCACAGACGCAATCTGTCCACTTTCAGATACCGCAAATACTCCAACACTACCTGCCGTAACAAAATTTGGAACCGAAAAGTAGTTCCCGGTTGGTGAGTACGCCAGATTTTTAATTGCTACAGGGCGTAACGGTATTGACGGTTTCAAAGATCTTATTTTTCCCCAAACAACTGTTTGAAAAACAGTTATCAATAAAAATGTTATCCATACTGTTCTTTTCAAATCATTTCCCCTGCTTTCAAAAATTAATTTTTTATTGCTTCAGAAAGCTCCTGCCTGCGTTTTTGGGCAAAAACGCACTCTGTTTCCTGCGATTCGGAATTACAATCTGAAAATTCCAGATAAAAATCCCAGGCTTTGACAGCTTCCACAAGAAATGCCCTGTTTTGCTCTTCCTTTAAATACATACCATCAATAGCACCGGCACTGTAATAATAAATTTCTTTTTTAAATCCTTTTGTCTGTTCAATTACCGAACCTGCAGTAGATTTCAATGCACTTTCAAACCGTTCACGTGCTTCTTTAAATAATCCCAAATGGTAATAAGTTCTCCCCAAATACGCATCAATTGCAGGATCAGAATAACTTCTCTTCAACCCCTCCAGTATTCTGCGTGCTTTGTTATACTGCTTTTGATATTTAATCATTATTACAGCCATACGAATCTGCGCCTCAAGATACTCGTTCGCCAATCCGCCCTTTTCAATTGAAGGTACCATTTTGTACGCATTGACCGCCTCATCCCATTGTTGTTTGCGTTCAGAAATTCTTCCCTGTTCAAGCAGAGGGATTGATGCGGATTCAAAAAAACGGGGTACCGGTATTTCAGCTTTTATTCCTTTATAAAAGCTAATTGATGATAAAACAAGAGCAATAATTGAAAATAGAAGGGAGATTACAGGAAATTGACGTTTCATTGAGAAAGGAACAATAACCTTTTTCCCTGTACCCCATGTCTCATAAGAATGAATGCAATGTTGAAGCATTTCTGATATATCTTTGGCAGACGAAGGACGATGTGAAGGATTACGGGCTAACAACCTGTCAATCAATTCTTCGGTAAGCGGCGATATGGAACTTCGACACTGACGAACATGGGGATACTTGCAGGTT
>DATGNN010000366.1:0-3549 GCA_035306725.1 Chitinispirillaceae bacterium
GCCGAAAGAGAAAGTTCCACATTTTTTTTCTGATAATTTCGTATTACGGCCGATGTCCACTTTTCACCTGTTGATATAAACTGTTCGGTAACACGGTACAGGCCGTCTTTGCCTTTGATGATCATGTTGAGGCGTTCAAGCAGTTGTATGGATTCCCGTGCCTGTTGTGCGGTGATCTTTGGTGTGAGCATGGATGCCAGTTTTCGATAATCTTTTCCGTCAAATGGAAAAATGCTGATAAGCGAACGTACTGCCATATAATACCACTGTCTGAAAAATTCTGATTTACTGTCACCAACTGTCCGGAACTTTACACCTTTTATCGACTGTAATCTCTCAAAACGCTGTTCGATTTCATTCTGATTTTTCGCACGCCCGAAAAGAACCAGCTCGGTAAAGTATTCCCGCTCCTTCCCTGTCAACATCATGAGATCCGCAAACGATTCGATGTTCTTTATTCCAAGATGTACCTTTCCCTGATACACTTTTACAATATAACCCGGATCAAGTTTCACTTTGTATGATATATATCTGTAGGAGAACCAGGATTTGGTTTTCTTTTCATTCTCATAGAAGTCTTTGAGGTACTGCCGATAATCGAGATATTCAAAAATATTTATCATGGTTTAAACCCTGTTTCTATAAGCTAATATAATAAAAATTCTGAATGCCAGGGTATATTTGGTTTCAATAAAATATCCATTGTTATGCAACATTATTTTGAGATGCATACACTTATCTCTTTGATATAATAAGAGATAAGTGTATGCGCCATGTTTTAATACCATTTAAATCAAGGGTGATTTTTGCAACACCAGTCAGGAAAAACTACGCATTTATGTACCGGATCAGGAGATATTTAAGTAACGTAATCTTCAGATGAATTATATATGACGGTAAACCTATTTGTTTTCAGATTATCATGGTCGCCAAACGTACTATATGTTTTTATTAAAAGATTATCATGTTCGCCGAGCGGACACGACCCCCGCGATAGTTACTTGCAGTTCTGTAACTTCCGTTTGGGGGCGTGTGGAAAGGTGTGAATAGTCCCGATTAAAAGATTTGTATAGCAAACGTCTTTGTCTTTCTCATATTTTCGAAGGCAACACAGCTCGCATTCTGACGTACTCAACCGCAAGCGTAGCAGTTGCTAATAAAGGGCGCATGCCTTACCAGGTTACAATGATTTCTAAAAGATTGAAATTCTGACGTAATCCAATCATAAAAAACTCCTGTGAAAAAAGTTATTAAATGAAAGTTGTGAAGCCAGCCGCGAAGCGCTTTTTTTCAACTTCCTAAAAATCGTAATAACTACCATCCTTAATTCTAAGGGAGTGCTGAAAATTTTGTGTAAACTATCAAAAAGGTAGGTGTATTACACAGTACTGTTTATTATCATTTTATTTCCTTTCAGGTTTATGGGTTACACGCAAAGCAGTAAAATCCGCCGTAACCACCGCCATTGCCTATAATACGTAAACCACGTTCACCGGCATTAGAACCAAAATCAAGATCGACACCTGGTTCACAGCCTGGCTCATCAAATCCTGAAATCCAGTTTGATCCACCACCCCCGAACCCTATATTTTGGGGCCATGAAAAACCAGTCCTTGGTGCACTTTTTGCAGTTGTTGATGTCCAGTCATCGCAGGTTGGGTTGTCGCTTTCAATGTTCTCACTTAAACCAATACCCCATTTTGGTGAGCTGACTCCCGTATATAACCTGCCGTCAGCCCCGGAGCCGGTAATAATATGGTGATTATCTACATCATCATTTGATAGTGGATCTGGTCTGCTGTTTGGGATACCCCATTCATTGGGAAAATCATTTTTTATTGTTGCATTTCCACCCTGGGGCCGGTCATGTAAGAGTGATGCAATATCCGGAGCCAGTAGTCTTCCTTCACGGTCATACCAGGGACCGTTTCCGATTCGGTCGATTGCATCCACCTGGTTTCCATCCGGACCATGTTCAACACTCAAAAAAGCACGCCATTTTTTAACTCTTGAACCCGGCATACTCATTTCTGCAATGGTCTGACAGATACTGTCTGCACCAAGCAAACCCGCTCCCGGACCGGTTTTACCGAAACGAAGGTCACCGCCAAACCCATCCTGACTGCCGCTAAGTTCCTGTAAAGATTGAAGACTGGTTAAAAAGAAACTGAAATACTCCAGAGTATCCATCTCAATCTCTATTTCGTCTTCATACACAGAAACAGGTACCGATTTTATATAGTGGCGGGGAGACAGGGCTTCCAATGAATCGATAGCAGCCTGTATTTTTGCAAGTTTCCCATTATCTGCTTTTTTCGATGTAACGGAAGAGGTTATTGTTGTTCTGCCGTCAGGCAGCATCAGATAACGAAAAGTAGTTGAGTAGTGATTTCCAATTGAAACCCTGACTGCTGTCATATGTGCGGGATTTAATCCTGTAGTAAGATTAAAACGGTACTTACCCGCGGATGCATAAGAATTCAGCGCTCTTTTGAGTAATTTCCCGGATACATCATATAACTCAACTTTTACATCAGCGGCTTTTGTCAGACTGAAACATATCTGGTCTCTTACCATCGAAATTTTTTCTATACGGGGTAAAACCTGAACAGGATTTACATTAACTTCGCTGTTAAATATCGAAAATCTTCCCTGGGCATCAGTAGTATCTGCCATATCCTTGCCTTCAAGAGTTACAACAACACCCTCTATTGGCTGTTTATTATGACTTGAAACAACGGTTCCACTAAGGTTAATCGGTTCAGCTGATATTGCTAAAACGCCCAAAAAGATCAGATTGATTCCTGTTCTCCACTTCAAAACTGCCTCCTCTATTTAAATTGAAGATATTCGCTTCACAATTGCTTTTGATTTAATATAAACATACCAGATTAGATGACTTTATTCAGTTTATTTCCTCAAAACAAATATTAGAAAAAGATCTGAAAAGTATTATTAAATCCGTGTTTCCTGTTATCTCTATAAACAAATATGGGATCGTTAAACTCTATTTATTAAATAAAATAACAGTTCTATTTTAAAATAAATATCTAATACTCTTTCTACTGTTTTCTTATCTGTTGTGTAGAATGTAAGGGGTGTTCATTTTTTTTACAGATCTGTTCATGTTACTTACAAATTTTGTTCATTCTGTTTTTTTATCCAGATTTATGATAATTATTTGGTAAAGCATGCTAAATTTATCTGTTAATGCAGCATATTAAGATTAAAAAGTAAGAATGCGGTCGAAATTACTTTAGAGAATAAGAAAATTTAAAAATACCATAACTCCGTATCTCGAAACTTACAGCCTGTTCCAGGAATTGGAACACTTTTTTATGTGTTGGACCACAAATTACTGCAATAAGATCCATAATATTTTAAATTAATACAGTTATTATTATGTCTACGGTAAGACGGCAACTAATCCCGGAAGTGATTGCTTAAGTTCCAGAACTGTGTACGTTTTTTAAATGGTTTTGAAAGAGTAAACAATGATATATCATCAACGAAATGTTCTGACAAAACATAAACATTATACCTGGCCCT
>DATGNN010000367.1:0-5809 GCA_035306725.1 Chitinispirillaceae bacterium
GTCGGTAAAACCGGGCTTCGGGATGTAATTTCACAAACCGGTGAAGTCCGCTCTCTTATAACAGTTGAGCTGAAGTCTGAAGCAAGCGGACGAATTGATACTATTTATGTCAAGGAAGGGCAGGCTGTAACGAAAGGTGATACTATTCTTCTGATAGATCCATCTCGTCTGAACTATCGCAAGGAGAGTATGGATCTTGCTGTTGAGCGTGCAGCTATCCGTAAAGAGATCGCCAAACGCAATCTTGAGGAAGCAAAGGCATTGTTGAAAACAGGTACCATATCGGCACGTCAGATTGTTGATCTCGAAAATGAGTATAAACTTGCAGAAGTATCATATCGCCAGGAGATCCTTGAACGTAAAGATATTATTGATCAGCTCGGAAACACAGTTGTTACATCTCCAATGGATGGTGTGATTACATCTCTTCCGGTGGAACAGGGGGAGATCGCAGTATCTGCTACGTCCGGGTTGCAGAGTGGTACTGCATTGGCTACTATTGTGGATATTAATCGTCTTGAAGTAGTGTCACAGATAGGGGAGGTGGATTATGTACATCTTAGAAGGGGGCAGGAGGTAGTAATCCGGCCTGAAGCCCGTGAAAATGCAAGTACATCCGGTAAAATAGATTTTATTGCATTAAGTGCCAAAAAAGATGCTTCAAATGAACTGGGAACATTTGAAGTCAGAATCTCTGTTGATTCAATTATTCCGGGAATTGCTCCTGGAATTAATGTCAAGGTGGATTTTGTAATTATGGAAAAGAAAGATATTACAGGTGTCCCTAATCATCTGGTGGAGAAAACACCCAAAGGATATATGGTTCATAAAGTTACCCCGGAAGGTATAAGAAAACAGGCTGTAAAGGTTGGAGTTACCGATTACCGTTACTATGAGATTCTCGAAGGTGTTACAGTCGGAGATACTATAGTAAAAATACATGGTGATGACCGCAGTAAAAACAACAGACAGGGTACAAGGCGTGGCAGATAACTTTACACCGGTAATCGAAACCAGAAATTTGGTAAAAAGCTACAAACTGGGGGCTGAAAGTGTTCCGGTTTTGCAAAATGTAAATATAAAGATAGCTGAAGGCGAATACAGTGCGATAATGGGCCAGAGTGGATCTGGTAAATCAACTTTGCTTAACATCCTTGGTTGTCTTGATATTCCCCAGAAGGGTGAATATCTCTTTAACGGAAGATCTGTATCCACATTTTCGGCATCTCAGCTTGCAGATATCCGAAATCGGGAAATAGGATTTGTTTTCCAGAATTTTAACCTTCTTCCGAAACTTACTATCTTTGCGAATGTTGAACTGCCGCTTATTTATGGGAATGTCGGTAAAAAGGAAAGAAAACTTAAAGTTGAGAATGTTCTTAAACGCTTTGGGTTATGGGAAAGACGTGCTCACAGACCAAACGAGATTTCCGGTGGTCAGAAACAGAGAGCTGCAATTGCACGTGCACTTGTAAAAAATCCTGCAATTATTCTCGCTGATGAACCAACGGGGAATCTGGATAGTCATACAACTGAGGAGATCCTGAAGGTTTTCGACGAACTCCACCGCGATGGTAATACGATACTGGTGATAACTCATGAAAAGGAAGTCGGATTAAGGGCTCAGAGGTTGTTGCGGCTTAAAGACGGCAGTATTGAAGTATGAATGCAAAGCGCCTCGTTACGGTATTATTTACTAATATCAAACTTTGTTTTCTGGAAATATTAACCAATAAGGCAAGGACTTTTATTACTTCCCTGGGTATTTTTCTGGGTGTGGCATCCTTATTGGTCAACCTGGCTTTTGTCAGGGCAATGGATGAAAATATTCGTAAAAACATGGAGCGTATCGGCGGGCTGAATCTGCTTACTCTCAAAACAGTTGAACCGGTAACAGTTGAAGAGAAGGTGCAATTTCAGCGTTCACCCGGTTTAACAATAGAGGATGGAGAAGTCCTTGTTTGTGAAAATGAGAATATAACCGGTATCATAAAGGAAAAAGATCTCAGATGGCAATATATCACATTGGAAGGTAATCATGGTGGAGGGCGTTTAAGAGCGGTTGATACCAATTATATTGACATTTATAACTACAGAATCGGTAAAGGACGTTCCTTTACCGGATCTGATTTCGAGGGTAGAAAACGGGTTTGTATCATCGGGCCCCGCCTGACTGAAAGATTGTGGGAAAAAAATGGTGATCCGATCGGGAAAAATCTTACAGTAAAATCTCTTACATTTGAGATTGTTGGCATTCTTGATTCCGAGGGGACGAGAAGTCGTCGTGACATGGAGTGTCTGATTCCATACTCTGTTTATGAGAAAAAAATCGGTGGTAAAGGAGGTAATGTTGACGAGCTTTCGCTGATTCTCAGTAAAATCGACAATATTACACAGGTTGAGGAATATATAGAAGATCGAATGCAGGCGCTTCATCGTGGCGTAAAGGATGTTGAAACAGAAACCAATGCCGACAAAATCAAGGAGATGAAAAGTGCATCAGCAGGTATTCAGATTCTTCTGTGGGCTATTGCCGGAATTTCACTTCTGGTTGGTGGTATAAGTATCATGAATATAATGTTCGCTACAATAGGTAACCGTATCAGGGAAATCGGTATTCGAAAAGCATTGGGCGCAAAAAAGCTGGACATATTTATACAATTCATTATTGAAGCAATACTGGTTTGTTCTGTTGGAGGGCTGCCGGGTATTATTACAGGTACACTTATAACACTTGTTCCGCCAGGTACATTTCCATTTAATCCTCAATTGACATTTTCAGATTATTCGCTTGCTTTCGGGTTTACTGTTTTGTCTGGTTTTGTCAGTGGATTTGTTCCTGCATTAAAAGCAGCACAGATGCAGCCAATCGAGGCCCTGAGGTATTAATAGCTATATGTTTGTAATAAGTATTATCAGATCTGTTCTGGTAGGAATAGTCATGGCTGCCGTAGAGATGCGCGCACACAAGTTGCGTTCATTGTTGTCTGTTTTGGGCGTTATGCTGGGAGTCGCTTCACTGGTTGCAATCCTGTCGCTTATGGGGGGAATTGACAAGTTCTTAAACGAACAGATGGGGAAGTGGGCCGGACTTATCTGGTACTGGACAAGTAATGATATTCCCGAAGAGGATAAGGTAGTCAGAAGCCGTTCTCCTGGTATGCGTTTCAGTGACGGTGTTTATCTTGAGCAGAATGTTGATGAAGTGGAACAGTTTTACCGTATCATTGAGAGGTATGGAACAATCTATATAGCAGGGCAAAGAAACAGAGCCAATCTCAGGGGAATTGCTTCTGATGTGGAAGAGGATGAACTGGAACATGTAAATGTCAAAAAAGGAAATGCTTTAAGTGATGATGATTACGAAAATGGTAACAGAGTTTGCCTTTTGTCGTGGCAACTGGAGGAACGTATTCTCAAAAGGTTTAATCCTGGAAATTATGGTAATACGGATTCACTTGTCGGGAAGGAGTGTGTTTATAACGGGGTAAGATTTATAATTAAAGGTATATTCTATCCGAATGATGAAAATTTTCAGCCATGGAACTTGCGCAGAGCAATCATAATCCCTGTTAACACAATGAAAAAATATATTACCGGTTATGATCCCGATCCCGGATCCATGCAAATACAGGTAAGTGATGCAAAAAAAGTCAAACAGCAGGCAGAAATCATTGGTGAATATCTGAAAGCTCTTCACAGGGGAGTTGAAGATTTTGAATATCGTACAGCCGAATGGCTCGATGAACTGACAGAAATGTTTGATAATCTAAGTTTGCTTATGGGGGTAGTATCTGTTATTTCACTTGTGGTTGGCGGACTTAGTATCATGAATGTAATGCTTTCAAGTATTTCTGAGCGCATTCAGGAAATTGGAGTCAGAAAGGCACTGGGAGCCAATAATCTTGCAATATTTATTCAATTTATTGGTGAATCGATAACATTATCGTTGACAGGAGGAATCTTTGGCGTAATAATGGGAATGACCCCGCTTCTTTTTGTCGATGCAATACAGAAATCTACTGACGGGGCTATTATTCCGACAATTCTGCCTGTACATGTAATATATGTTTTTGCAATAGTAGTTACAGTGGGAGTTGTTTTTGGTTTGTATCCTGCTGTTAAAGCCGCAAAAATGAATCCTGTTGATGCGTTAAGATACGAATAGATGAATTATAGATGAATTATACTGGAACTGGAGAGTTCAGTACAAATACACAAAAAACCGGCTTGTTTGCCGCATTTTGCTGTAAGTTTGACATAGCTCACTGCTGATATGATCTTTATAGTCAGTTTTCGTTACTAAATATTGAAACCCTCAAGTCGCCACAATCTACAAATTAATAAATTTCAGTGTAAGTCTGAGAGGATTATAAATTAACCGCTCGATTCAGTTTGTCGAGCGTTTGAGGGTAATTTTTAACTTTATTGAACCGGAAATTAACAAAAAAGTGAGAGATGGCATGAATAATCATATTAATAGATTAAATATCACAATAGCTCTGTTTTTGATAGTTTTGGGTATAAACATAAGGGCAGAAAATGATTCATTACTGTTTTCTATTGTATTGAATGACGATTCCACAAGTGTATTTGGTTGTAAGTGGGATGATGGGATCAGGAAAAATTTAAGCGGTCCGGTTCTGATGAAAAATGGAAATCTTCTATTCTATTCCCAGAAAGGGTATGTTCTCTACAACAAAAAAGGAAAACTTCGTGATTCACATTCTCTTTATAAGATGAACAAAGAAAGTAAAAATCCCACTTATCTGGCGTATCCTCTCGACAGTATTACGATTCTTTATTATCGAAATAATGGTGACAGAACTCTTGAGGTTTATCAGAAAGAACTGTTCAAAAAAAGTTTAAAAAAAGTATCCGGAGATGAATACTCGATCTATTCAGAAATTGATAAGAAGTTTCTTTTTAATATAGCCAGCAATGGTATAACAGATGAGATGGTGGCAAAATCGTTTCTGAAGCCAAATTTGCTGGGATTCACTACAGTGAAGGGTGGTATGAACTGGTGGGCTGTTGATAGGCTTTATTCATTCACTTCTCCAATTATAGTTGAAAAAAATGGTGAATATAAATCTTTTTTTCCAGGGTTAAAAACTGGCCAGACCTGCCCGGTAGAGACACATCTGATTGAACCTTTTGGTGTTTTTCAAACAGATGGACGATGGTTTTATTACGGTTTGTATTCAGCAAAGGGCAACGACAAGGATGAATATTTTCAGTGGATTATTCTTTGTGATCAGTCTGGAAATATTCTTTCTTCGGACCGGTTGTTAAAACAGGAAACAATTGATGCAATTCTTGACTACAATGAAAAACAGCACACTAACTACACTGTCCGGAGTGCAGGAAAAAATGCATTTGTGCCTGCTGTAGACAGAAATGGTTTCATTTATTATGGTATAATTGATTATGAAAGGAAAAGAATCAACGTCTTCAAACGGCACCATAAACATTACGTACCGGTAAAGACTGAAGAAAGCCATCATGGTAAATTTGTTGACGAAGGCAATATTGCATTTTCTCCCATTAAGCTGGAATGCAGTCCTCTGGCACAAAGAGGCGTTTTTCCGGAAGTGATTCTGTTAAATGGCAAGGATGTAAAACTTCTGGACAGTTCGCAGGTTACCAAAAAAGGCTACTATGTAAGAGTCAATCGCTACACGGATAAAAAGCTTGGTACCAGACTAAAGCGTACTCTTAACATTCTCCCCCCGGAGATCCAGAAATTACAGGATTCCATAGCAAACCAGAATACTTCATGGTGTCCTTACAGTATAAGTTTGAACCT
>DATGNN010000368.1:0-8585 GCA_035306725.1 Chitinispirillaceae bacterium
TAGGAGAGCATTATATAATAATTATCATTGCTCGAAATACTGGTATCACTTCTACCCTCAAAATAACCGTCACCCAGACTGATAACATCACGACCATTCTCACCTATCACAGTAACACCAGCAGAATGATAATAACCAACAGGCATTACAGCACCGATTTCCCACAGTTTTGATGCTTCGTCTGAAGCCATTGAAGCTACTGCACGTAATCCAGTATAAGAACGCTCCATCATGAACGCCGGATTGGTCAGAGGGGAATATAACGAAAAGAATGTTCTCCACTGGTCGGAAATCAGGTACTCTCCCGGAAGTCCATCTGAAAAACATGGAATAACGACACCAATAATAATTAGAAGGAATTTCTTAAATTTACCCATTCAAACATTTATCCTTAAAACACAACATATCACACCTGAAAACAGGAATTATTATTGCAGTTTATGTTTTCAATACTGTAATTCATCGTTTTATTCCGATACGAAGAATTTTTGTTTCACTGAAACCCTGATTATCTTCAAAAGTACAGTGTGCTACATATGTTCCTGTACCGGTTTTTCTTTTCTTACTGTTACGTCCATCCCATATAAACAGTAGTCTGCCGCTTTCTTTGTCAAAAACCATTGGATGATCCCTGAGAACCGGATTCTTTACAACATCGTAAATTGATATCTTGCCGGTAAGAATTATATTGCTTCGCAGTTTTTCTTCCGGTTCAATAAATATTACCATACCATTTGAAGGTGGTGCTTTTCCCGCATTCTCATAAACTCTTCTTACCGGTTCCGGAATAACTGCTTCAGGCACAAATGGATTGTTTGTCGCACCCGGTATTACTGAATACACCATCTGTTTCATGGAAATCAGAACTCTTCGGTTTGCAGGATTCTTCTGGCTGTTTGTGGATTTGTCTGTAACAGACGCAATTGTATTTATCCAGATTGAATCATTCAGTTCAATGTCAAATCCATTTTGAACATTTTGAACAAGAGTGGAATATTGGTCATCATTCAGTATTCCATCTGCTTCCAGAGTAACCTCGTACACATCTCCATCAGGTTTACTGAATTTAAACGGACGTACAGAAGAAATCTCATTTACATTTTCAGAAAACTGTACAGACAATGAGTCTTTCTCCATTGCACCAATTACGAGTCTTGCGCTGATTATAACCGGCGCAACTCTGTCGATTATTTGTAAACTGCCGGTCTGAATCATTCCTCCCCCGGGAAGTATAATCTGACTGACAGAAATAACATCATTGGAATTTGTTGAGGTCTGCGGGACATCCCTTAGTTCTTCTACAATCCATGCCAGTCCGCCTGATACAATTTTAAGATCAACAATCTTAAAATTTCGGTATTTGGGCAAATCCAGATTATCAGCAATAACACCCAGGTCATTTTTGGTAACTGAACCATTTATGCCAAGAAATATGCTGTCAATAAATCCGTCTGCATCTGTATCCCAATAAGAAGCAGAAGAAAACGAAACTGTTTTACTTAATGAAAATGGCACAGAGATCCGGATTGTATCAAGAGGGTTATCCGGATTTCGATAAACAGCCACTATACTGTCGTTTACAGCATGTTGAAGTATTTTGTCGTTTTGAACAGCTTTACCGATTTCTCTTTTAAACTCTTTCGACCAGTAAGATCCATTTTTGGAAAGTGATATATTGAATCTGTCGGGAATATCTGCCTCGGTGTGTGAAATTTCAATATTGACCGATTTTCTTTTGTCGTCGGCACTGACAAACCTTACTTCCAGGAACTCCATTGTCTCGCTTATTTGAGTCACAGGCTTTCCATCATAGTAAAAAGCAAGATCATCAGTATTCCAGCATATCTCTACCATATAATCCGGAACAATTGCATCTTTTTTCCTGACCACATGAAATACCGTGTTTGTCTGAGTATCTGAAACCACTCCTGTATTTGTATTTTTCATTGAATAATCAACATCGATCCGAAATTCCGTAACATCATCTGATAACGGAAAGCGACTGGAAAAAATGAAATCGTTTTGTTCTGTCCGGGTAGAAATCACACCATTTATAGATAACACCTTGGGGGTTCCGCTCGAGATGACCAAAATGGGTTTAATTATCCTGGTCATAAACAGCTCCATCAATGCACTGTAATCTTCTGTATTTGTAACCCATATATCACTTGATGGATTTGAAGCTGAATATCCGTTATTTTTTATATTGTTCGTCATTGTTACAAGACTTTGGGGAGGTTCTGTTTCAGAATTACTTAAATAAACAGTAAAAGTAGCCGGCGTATTATTCCCCTCGGTAAAATAATAAGGCTCTTTTCCTCCATGCTGAGTATTGGTTGGATGCGGTTCACCATCAGAAAGAAAAATTATGAACTGACGTTCTGGTGGATTCGAAGCATTTTCAAGTGCCGCAAGCGCAGCATCAAAAGCACTGTTAATATTTGTGTTACCCTGTGTCCTGAATTCCGGTTTATACACTAGATCAACATATTCAAATTCAATTGTGTTTCCCCTGTCTACATAAGGGTTCTCACCCGGGAGTGTATCAATCTGAAGCACGCTTCTAATATTATCGATACCGGTATTACCTCCATATCTGCGATTAAGTTCCTGAAGAGGAAGGTAGGATTGATCACCCTGACCGCTTAAAGATTCAAATAGCGGGTTGTTACGATGATCGAAATACAGCACTTCCCTGAAAACCACCAATCCGATTTCTGCATCGGGATGCTTTGCATAAACTGTGTCTATCAGATCCATTGTAACTTCAAAACGTTTTCCATATGGATCATTTCCCGGATAAACAGCACCAAGTCCTGTCATACTGTGAGAATGATCTATAATAAAAAATATTGATGGTGGTCCTGCAGATCCCTCTACACCTTCAACAACATCCTCCAAATTGCACGAAAGCACATTTGCAGAAAGAGCTACTATGGAATCTGGAACATAAATAGTATCGTTATGAAGATTCTCCGGACAGGTATTGAGATACAATTCACATATCTGAGCAGAATCAGCATTTACAAACACAATTAACACAAGAATAAAATGAATACTCAGTTTTTTTGCCATTTCATTTAAGCGCTTCATTTTCATAACAATACCGCCTTAACCTTTTAAACTTATTCTGCCATCTAATTTCATTATAGCACCGGATATCCTTTTTCTCTATAAATGAGTTTGTTATACCGAAATCATCCCCTACATATAAGTTAATCTTTTTTAGGTAAATATACCTCTCAATGTAATTTAAAAAATCATGCCAGATAAAAAAACAGCGTTTTTATTAAAATTTCTACATTTTTTTTAAATTCAACAGATACTGCATTGTGGTTATTTGACTGCAATTTATACAAACTTAAAGGTAATTATAACATAAGTTTATGATTTTAAAAGAATAACCCGTATGATGTCCATTAACCCCAATAATTTGCCTTTCTCCCCGGGTTATTAATGCAGCAAATGTGATTGAAGGGGTGAGTTCAGGGGCGGTATAATTCATAATTCATAATTCGTGCTTCGTATTTCTAATTCAGACAGAAACTTCCGGTTTTTTAAAAAGTATCTTCTCAAATATGACATAAGTGATTAATGTCGTAACTATTCCGGCAATTAAAGACCCATAGTACACATTCAGATTCACCCTGAGACACGAATTCACTATAAAAACTGTAATCAGGTAATTAAACCCGACCATTATAATAAACTGTGTGATTTCTATAAACAATCTCCTGCAATCCCTTATCCTGAAAATCACCAGCTTGTTTGCAACAAAATAAAGAGCCATGGCACTACCATATGAGATAGTGACACTGAGAATTGGATTCAGTTTGGCCAGGTCATTGCATACATAAAGAAGACTCATATAAATCAGCCCGGCAGTTGCTGAGCTGACAAGAAAAAGAAATACTTTCACCTTTCAGTTTCCCTTTTTTAGACTTTTTTGTTTTGGAATTGATTTAATGCTGCTTCTGATTTTGAAAATTATTATACTTGCTGAAAATACAACCATTTCCCATATAATCCTATTATTTTGTAAGAATAAAAATACCCGGGTGTAAAAACCTTTCCTGTTAAATCAGGATAAGATTATTGTGTTACGCAGAGCGCACAAGCCCCGACGTTTGAAGACAAAGTCGGGACTTGATTATTATAGCCATTTTTTGTACCCCCGACGTGTTAGTCGGGATTTGAATATTGTATTTTTGGCTGTACCAGCAGCAGCAACCGGGATAAGCAGCACCCATTCAGCCAAGCAATATAACTCTGGGTGAACCGGCAGTCCGGATCTTCTTGATGAATTGAAGAGGTCAGTGGATAGTGGGCAGTGATTAGCTAACAGTTTCTATGCGATAAATGAGACTTGGGGAAGAGATTTCAGATAGTCCAGTTTCGAATTTCTTAATTTTTTCTGATTGTTTTTTCATTTTTTCTTTGGTTTTATTTCGTATTTCGAATTTCGGATTTCGAGTTTTCCTGATCGTTTTGTTTTCGAATTTCGGTTTTCTGTTTTCGAATTTTTAACAGCTGTCGCGGGGTCATATGCACTCGCGCGAACATGATAATCAAAAATATTAGCAAACACGCAATTGTAAGGTAACAAATGAAAATACTTGTCAGCTCATGTCTTCTTGGAAACTGTGTCAGATACGACGGCGGACATAAACTTAACTACTTTATCAAAGACAAACTTGGAAAACATGCCAAATGGGTAACAGTCTGCCCTGAAACCGAATCCGGCATGCAGACACCAAGAGAGCCTATGCATCTTGTAAACAAAGGTGATACTGTCAGACTTGTTACGCTTAAAACACGTAGAGACCTCTCTGATAAGATGAATATCTGGATAAATAAGTTTTTCTCTGAATTCAACACAGAAGATGTGTGCGGATTTGTATTTAAAAGCAAATCTCCAAGCTGCGGTTTTAAAAGTGTCAAAATTTGGTCCGAAAACAACATCCTTTACAGCGGTAAATGTGGACTGTTCGCTTCAGAATGCATTACCCGCTATCCGCATATTCCATGCATTGATGAAGGGAGGCTTAATGATCCGGACCTGCACGACAATTTCATTGAACAGGTCTTTGTTTATAAAAGCTGGTCTCTTTTAAATAAAACTGATCTCCAGTCTCTTGAAAAATTCCATACACAAAATAAATATCTGATTATGACACACAACTCCGAGAGATTTGAAAATCTCGGGTCCATTATTTCGGACAGGAAACTCTCCATTGATCAAAAGGTTATCAAGTATCAATCATTACTGATGAAAATATTAAGGCAGATTGCTGCTGTCCGGTCGAGATCAAAAGTACTGATGCTTATGGTAAACGATATAAAAGAGCATCTGTCATCTGATAACTTGACCGAATTAACTGAAATGATTGATAATTACAGAAAGGGGTTTATTTCATTGCGGGTTCCGCTTTCATTTCTGAACCATTACAGCCGTGTATTTAAATGCCATCAACTTCAGGAACAAACCATTTTCAATCCCTACCCTCAGGAACTGGATTCAAGCTGCAAGACATGACTTGTACAATCACATTACTGAATATCTTTCAATAATGGTTCAATTGTCTTTACAAGTTTTTGGGATATTTTTTCATGGGCTTTAATATTTGGATGCCAGTCACACCCCCTGTTGTGGTATGGAATAGGGTCATAAGCAACATTATATATATCCTTTATTCCATCAGCTTTCATTTTACCAACGATCTCTTTTACAAAGGATCGAACCGGCTGCTTATCTGAAGTAAGGCATACAATTTTCACACCAGGATAAAGATCCCGGATCTGCTGAAGAAAAGCTGTGTAGTTATAAATGAAAACATTTTTATCCGGGTAAGGCCGGGTTGAAAAATCGTTTGTACCAAGGCATACAACAACCACATGTGGAATCCATTGCTCATGATTCCATGCCGGATGTTCTGAATTTCTTAATGTACGAAAAAAAACTGAACTAAAAGGATAAAATGAAGAAATAAATGGTACGCCCCAGTTTCTTACCACACCTTTACCGGTAGCTGCAATTGTAACACACTCGGCATTAAGAGCTCTGCCCGTAAGAGGTCCGTATGAATAATAACAGTTGGATGAATCAAAAACAGATTCGCAACTTATAGAACTGGATTCATTACCGAAACCATTCAGAGATGATGCCCCGATAAATTCGATACGATATTTAGGCCGTATTTGAGCAATCTGACACAGTTTTTTTTCATCACCAATGAGAAATCCTCCGAATTCACATATCACATTCTCAATCAGGTATCTTTTGGTTATCGAAACAGTATGTATGGTATCTTCAAGACCCGAAACAAGTTCGTATTGTTCGACTATTGAATCGGTTTTTAAAACTTTTAAAAATTCACCATCTATAAAAATATTAAAAGCCTCACCATAACCCTTCAACATGACAGCACAACAACTGCCTTCAAAAGCTGCTTCAATAGAAACTCCAGGCCAGTCAAACCGCACATTTTGAGGAATACTGAAATCAAAACGCCCAGTATACCGGATCAGGGGGTTATCCGGATAAACTCTTTTATATGCATTTATCTGAAAAGGTAAAACCAGAATGAATTTAAAAATCAAGACATTAAGAATCTGTTTCACTAAGCATTTCCATTGACAATACACCACAATATTTCTGTTACCTGTATAACTCCGTAGCATGCTATGTTAAAAAACATAGATTTGGGCAGGGTGGATTTCAACACATAATCTGAACAAAAACTTTTTTCGCTTCACTGCAAATCACTCTCTGAATACAGAAATCTTGCGGATAGAACGCATCTTCTGGTTGTCAAACGCAGCAATGTTGTTTCCAGCCGGAATGCTTGATTAACTACTGTATCCATGCTGCGATTTACGATGCAGATATATCAGTTCAGGTAATTGAAAAAGGTCGGTATTACCGGATCAGTGGCGATAATCATCAGCAGAAACATCCAGTTCATCCATTTTTTTCATCAACCATTTTCGATCTATTTCAAGGAGCTTTGAAGACATGGATACATTTCCTCTTGTTTTTTTTAATGCATTGACAATAGTCTCCCGTTCAGCACGGCTTCTGGCTTCTTTAAGAGTAAGAGTCGTTTCATAAACATTTTTTTTCAGGAGAGAAGATTTGTTAAGACTGATATACTCCGGCTCAATCTGGTTTCCCTCACTCAACAGAATAGCTTTCTGTATAATATTTTCAAGTTCACGAATATTGCCCGGCCATGAATATGATAGCAGCTCATTTTTAACCCTTGCAGAGATTGTTTTTGAAGATAAGCCAAATTGTGTGCAGTATTTCAGGATAAAATAATCAGCCAGAAGAAGTATATCACTCCCCCTGTCTCTAAGTGGTGGAAGATTTAATGTAAGCACATTCAACCTGAAATAAAGATCCTGCCTGAACCGTCCACTGTTTACTTCCATTTCAAGATCCTTATTTGTTGCAGCAATAATCCGTACAGATACTTTGATAGTGTCGGTTCCACCTATCCTGACTATTTCCGATTCCTGCAAAACCCTGAGGAGCTTTACCTGTAACTGTAAAGGCAGTTCTCCTGTTTCATCAAGAAACACTGTTCCACCTTCTGCTGCTTCAAACAACCCGATTTTACGCTGCACAGCACCGGTGAAAGCCCCTTTTTCATGCCCGAACAACTCCGATTCGATAAGATTTTCCGGAATCGCACCACAATTAATTGCCTTGAAAGGCTTTTGTGAACGCATCGATTTCTCGTGCACATACTTTGCCATCAGTTCCTTGCCTGTACCGGTCTCACCCAGAATCAGAACAGGTGAGTCTGTACGAGCCAGCTTTTCAGCAAGATGAATAAGCCTGCTCATTATTTCACTTTCATAAATCATTGAACCGGAAGAAACAAATTTTGTCTGCTGTAATCTTGCGATTGTTTCCTTCTGACGTTTTCTTTCCTGGTAATTTTCCAAAATTACGGAAAACAGAGGCAAAAGAGCATCACAATACTCTCTGTCTATATTATTGAATCCTTCACTGTCTTGTATTCTGTCAAGATATAAAAATCCGGATATGGAAGTTCCCTGTTTTAATGGAGCGCACATGACCGATCCTATCAAATTTTTCTGAAGAGAACAGGTTGATCCGGATTCATCTTTCCATTCATCCTCATGCATTATAATCGTTTTTGCCGCCTCTTTTGCCCATTTGATTGCTCTTGATGAAAAACGGTCCAACCCTGCAGATGACGGATACCTTGCAACCGTTTTGTGTTCACCACTTATCGAATCCTCAACAACCAGTCTTGAAGCATCACAGTGAAGAAGCCTTGCAACACTTGCGACAAGATCACTGAAAACCTCTTCATCTTTATTTCTGAGCAAAGAAACTATCACCTGTATAAGCTCTTCAAGTGGAGAAGCCGGATCTTTTTTAACTGCAGTTTCCAGATCACGCTCACAATAAATATATCCGATATCTCCAATACAAAAGGTATCACCATGTTTGAGTGTCAATCCTCTTTCGATTTCTTTACCATTCAGACTGATTCTAATTCCTGATGTTAATGGCTGAAGATCATACGAACCTTTTGAAAAAAGAAGAT
>DATGNN010000369.1:0-6095 GCA_035306725.1 Chitinispirillaceae bacterium
TATTCACTAAATCTGTTTTTAATACTGTCAATTTTATTTTCCTGTCTTTCAATGATCTTTTGTTGCTCCTTGACCGCTTCAATCAGTATCGCGCTAAGCTTGTCGTAAGCAACAGATTTATATCCGTCTTTATCGGTTCTGATTACTTCGGGAAGTATTTTTTCAACCTCCTGAGCGATTACACCGATGTGTCGACCTTCAGGAAAATGCCGATCAGGAAAACCCGAGTGTTTCCAGTTGAAAGAGATTCCTTTAAGCGAGCTTACTTTTTTTAAAGGATCCTGTATTGAGTCGATATCGGTTTTGAAACGGATATCGGAGGATTGACCTTCTGGGGGAGTTAGATTGCCGGAGTGCCAGAATTCATAATAATCACCATTATTTCGACTCATAAGTAATTTTGATGAAGAATCACTACTAAATAATCTCAAAACAGTTGTATTGGCATTAGTACTGTCACTATTTTCGGTATCTGTGTTTTCAATACGCCATTCAATACGGCCTTGGGATTCATCATTGTTATAATTAAAATGTAAAGCAAGATCTGATATGCCTATATTTAAATACTCTTTATTAGTATTTGATGAGCGAGTAAATTTAAATGGGGTTGTATTTGAATTCGTATTGTATGGTGATGCATTAGTTAAATAATTAGAAGGGTCAAAACTACCCATCCATTCTGGCTTGTTTTCCACATCATCCCATTTCGGTTTGTACCCTGTATGATATATGCGTTTCAATGGCCACCAGTTATTAGTTGTATTTCTTAATGACCTAAATGCCAAGTAATTTTCTGATGTGCTAGTCCATCCTATTAACAGTTGACCCATACCGGATGATGCATTGCCACCACCCCACGTAATAGCAGAACCATAATTAGCGTCTTCAGGCCTGTTTTCTGCATCTGAATACCAGGAATATGTATACAACCCATTACCAAATATGTCTCTTCCTGTTTCAAGAGATGTCGCAAAGCCACCCTCTGCTCTAATTCTACCCAAACCTTTTAAAGGAAATTTGGTATCTGCTTGAGATTTTGTGTAATATTTATCATCGTGATTATGATCAGGAATATTTATCAATCCTTTTGCCACTTCTGCAGTATCTGCCCGAAATGAGTATGGCGTTCCTGTAAGTTTTGTTCTCTGAGGAAATACAGTTCCATCTGCTTCAACCTGAAGCCAGTACTGAGTATCAAAAGGCAGCATTAGCGGACTGACAGAACCCAGTTCTGTGGAGAATAATCCCTGTTTTGTCTGTATGGTTTTATTTTCAGACCAAAGAGACTTGCCGGAAACCGAGTCATTAAAAATTGAAAAAACAAAATCGTATTTTCCATCATTTTTCGGGTTGCCATTTGAATCTGTAACCACTCCCTGATAGGATAAGGTTTTGGGTATGGATCCGATAGAATTTGAAATCACAAATAAAAGAGTAATGAAGCTTAAAACCAGTCTTTTCATGGAAGATATCCTTTATAAATTCATTTATAAATCACCATCCCGCCCCTGACAGTTTTCAACTCAATTTCCGTATTTGAACTGTCACGTGCAATACATTGGTTAATTTTCAGAAAAGCAGTATCCTGTTTTCCTTTTATCACTGTAAATTTAAGATTCTTGTTATCCTCAAAAAGAAACTGCTGCGGCCCTGCAATAAAATCTATAACATTTTCTGAAATCAAGGCTGTATTAACCGTATCGGATGTTTCAATACTATAGCCGGACATTTCAAATTCCACATGAAGCAGTTTGCAGTTTTCGAGACCCTCCGGCCGAAGAGAAATGGTTGCACTCTTTTCTTTCGTTGTTTTTATCTGAGGAAAAATAGCAATTCCGGGTGAATCAACTGCATCAACAGTAAAAGAAACAGTATCGGTCTTAATTGTCTTCTGTTCCTTATATCGTGTACGCACAACAAAAACATAATCCCCGTCATCGAGTATCAACTCAACCCTGAATCTTTCATCAGACCACGCTGACCACGAACCATCATTCAGCTTATAACTGAACTCCGATATCGGACTGTTGCCCTCCCATTTAATTTCTACATTATCTGAATTAATTATCTCTTTGTCTTTAAAACCTTGCGGTTCAATATTCACTTCGGGTGGGTTTGACTCCGGATTCCAGATATAATCCGCTTCCTTTTTGGCGCAATTTATTGATAAAATCAGAAACAGAAATGTCCAAAGTAAAATTGGAGTATTTTTACTGATCCTGCCAGAAATTAACTCACAATAATAATCAGGCTTCAACAATAACTCCTTTGAAGAAATCAATGAATTTATTAAGGATACAAATTCCGGTGAAAGCTGTTTATTTACCAGTATCATGAAAATACTGATTTCTTGAAAAAACAAAACCTCGAAAAAATTACTTTTTCAAATGTTCCCAATACAGATTAACCAGAATTAATATCCTTAAAAAATTCAATCATACTTAAGTTAAATATATTGAGCGATTTACACTGAATCGCTTTTTATTCCAATTTTGAAAGTTGAATGATCTGTATCAAAACCTGATATTAACAGATATTCCATTCAACGAGATTATCGGCAGTACATCAATATGTTCGGGACCATGCTTATGTTTAAGTGTACGCCAAATAAAAAATCCGGATGTAGCAGCCAGAAGAACGCCTGAAGAGCTAAATCCTGCAATAGAATATTTGTAAAATTTTTCATACTTTCTATAAAACCGGTTATATTCGGAACGTGTAATATCAGGATTTTTCGAAGATTCAAAGTGATCATTGGCGATTCCTGTGTAATATAAACCCAATGCGGATGAGCTTAATACACCCGACAGAAGTACTGAGGTACCTGCCCATGTGAATTTTTTCGATTTCCAGAAAGACTCTTCCTTCTTCCTGGAATTATCATTAGTTGAAACCGGTTTTTCTAAATTGTACGAGAAGGGTAAATAATCCTGTACAGGACGAATCTGATCATTTATTGTAAAATGAAACTGCCCATTTTGAAAAAATATCCCATTAAAAATTGATACATCTTCTCTTTGGGATTTAACTCCATAAACTGAGTAAGAGAGTTTAAAATTTTTCAGAACAACCTGTGATGCCCTGGCATGAATCAGTATTCCATTCCAGTCGAAGGGATTTGCAAGAATCTGACTTTGTGGATTATAAGCTGTATCTGCTATGGATGTAAATATGACCGGGTTTTCATCTGTCCCATTTACTTCAAGAGATCCGTAAACGGTCAGTCCGGTAAAAGGTGAAAACAGAAGGATTGAACCCTTTTCAATAACAAGTTTTTTTCCGGATTCAACACTGATATTATCATCTACTATATATATGTTTTCGTTTGCTGATAACACTCTTCCGCTTACATCTCCGGAAAGACGAGTTTGTGATAAAACATTTATAATTAAGCATAAAGATAATAAAACAAATTTTTTAAACACCGGATTCTCCGAAGCAGATTTTTACAAATATTTTAAACATAATATCGATGTAAAGCTATTAATTTATTTAATATAAATAAAAACTTGTTTGTATGGTACTTTTTTACCAAATTTATATCAAAATAATACAGGAAATTGTTTTGAAATGTGATCTTGATCACATTTATAAATATTTTTTTATAGTTTCCGATTTTATCCGATTGTTTGTAATTTTATTATGATTCGTTCTGATTGATTTCCAATTTTTCAGTAAATTGGAGCTGTTCACAGGTTTCCACACGCCCCCAAACAGGAGTTTCAGAGCTGCAACAAATTGCCGCGGGGGTCGTGTGCGCCCGGCGAACATGAATCATATCATATGAAAAGATGATATCATTAAATCTGAGTTGTGTTCGCTCGGCAAACATGATAATCTTTTTTAAAAAACATATAGTCCGCATTTAACAATAGTATTTTTAATAGTTATCAAAATACCAGAAAAAAAGTTCACATTTTTTATATGTTCAGAAAGTTATAACATGTTAAAAATCATTCTAGTTGCAGGTGCCCGTCCAAATTTCATGAAAATTGCTCCTATATTACGTGCTTTTAAAAAACGACCAGAGATTAATCCGGTACTGGTTCATACAGGTCAGCACTATGATCAAAACATGTCGGGGTCATTTTTTGAAGATCTTGGAATTAAAAACCCCGATTATCATCTTGAAGCAGGTCCCGGAAGTCATGCCAATCAAACAGCAAACATTATGATACGTTTTGAAGAAGTGTGCCTGAAAGAAAAGCCGGATCTTGTTTTAGTTGTCGGTGATGTCAATTCGACAATAGGTGCAGGACTGGTAGCGAAGAAGCTTCAGATCAAACTGGCACATGTTGAAGCGGGTTTGAGGTCCGGGGACCGCTCGATGCCTGAGGAGATCAATCGGCTGGCTACTGATTCAATTTCCGATTACTTTTTTACTACAGAACCCAAAGGAACCATAAATCTGCTCAACGAAGGTGTTCCTGAGGGAAAAATACAGTTTGCAGGTCATGTGATGATTGACAATCTGTTTTTCCAGTTATCCCGCCTTGAAAAGATGGAAACCAGTTTAAGTACATCTCCTTTAAAGAGCAGGATTCAAAGGCCTTATATCTGTATGACCATGCATCGCCCATCAAATGTTGACAACAAAGAAACCTTGTCCTGTCTTCTTGAAACTGTTCAACAACTGTCATCAGATGCGCCGGTAATATTTCCGTGTCATCCAAGGACAAGAAAACAGATTGAAAAATTTGGCTTGATGTCATGTTTTTCATTTTATAAGGATCAACCCAGTTTGTCATCGGGTCTTTACCTGTTTGAGCCTCTTGGATATAATGAGTTTTTGAATCTCTGGAAAGATGCTTCACTGGTACTTACAGACAGCGGAGGTCTTCAGGAAGAAACAACGGCACTTAAAATTCCCTGTATAACCATGCGCGAGAATACGGAACGTCCTGTAACAGTAGATATCGGGTCCAATGAAATTGCGGGAACTGACACAGAAAAAATCCTGGCACTTGGGAAAAAGGCTCTTGATGGTAAATGGAAAGAGAGCAGGATACCGGATAAATGGGATGGAAAAGCGAGCGAACGGATTGTTGAGTTTATTGTGAAAGAACTGTAACCAAAATAAAATAAAGATATATATCATCATGTACGCCGAGCGCACAAGCCGGTGGGCACCTTTGATTCCGAGCATGTTAATTATAGTGAACCGGCAGTCCGGGTTCTTGGTGAATAGGGATAATTGATAATGGGGAGTTGATTTAATATTGATTTTTTATCTGATTATTTTCCGATTTTCCTGTAAAACCAAACTATTCACAGGTTACCACACGCCCCCAAACCAAAAGTTACAAAGCTGTAATACACTATCGCGGGGGTCGTGTGCGCTCGGCGGACATGATGATCTTTTTAAAAAAGCATATAGTGTGTGCCCGGTGAGCATGTTGATCAAAAGAAAGTTGTAAAAAGCTACATCTTTTTCTTTTCTTTTCGTAATGTCCGGATTTCTTTCAAACTCAAACCAGTAATTTCATGGATAAAACTGTTATCCATACCTTTTTCTATAAGCTTAAGAGCATTTTCCCTTTGAGTTTTCTCGATACCTTGTTCAATGCCTCTCTCAATACCTCTCTCAATACCTCTCTCGATACCTTTTTCCAGTATCTGTTTTTCATGTCTTTTAACTGCAGTTTCCCACATCCCCGTTACCTCCACTAAATCTTCAACGGATTTAATTACTGACACTTTTTTATCTATTTTCTGTGTTCTTCGCATCCGCTCAAATATCGCATCAACTATACGTGCCCCTTCATCTTTTATTACGGACGACAATAGTGATACAAGCTCTTTGCGATTTCTTTTTATTTCTTCCGGTGTACTGTTTTCCACATAAAATATTGCTGATACCGCATTGCGTATTTTTACAAGCTCCCTCTTCGGTATCTCATTAATTGCTATTTTAAAATAACTGAAATCAGGAATATATTTCTCTGGAACCGAAAATTTATAAAACAGCTCCCTTAAACTTGTTGGCGCATTCCATTTGGTATCACCATTATATATTAATACCGGAAAAGGCGGATTTAAATGTTTTTCTCCATTAAGCCGTTGATTCTCCTGATAAAACTCAAGCAAATAACGGT
>DATGNN010000370.1:0-8442 GCA_035306725.1 Chitinispirillaceae bacterium
TTCTGTATTCAAATTTGCAAAAGAAAACAGTGATAAAGAGATACTGCTTTTTGGGCACAGTGACACGAGTGGCGATCCGGAGTATAACTACGACCTTTCACAATGGCGCGCGGAAGGAATAAAGGCACTTCTCGACAACAAGAAAGATGCCTGGCTTGACATAGTTGAACTGGCTTCAAAGGTTGAGGATTACCAGCAGATACTGAAATCGCTTTATAATCACGGATGGCCAACCGATCCCGGAAAAGTGGATAACGCAAACGGCCCTAAAACCAAAGAGGCGATAAAAGCGTTCCAGAAAGAGTATAACACCCGTTTCAGCAGCACACTTAAAGAAGACGGTGCAATGGGGCAAAACACCTGGAGTGCTTTATTTGAGGTAATCAGGGATCTTCTTGTTGAAAGTGTGAAAAGTGAAATCGGTGAAGAACCATCTGGACTTGTCTACAGTTCAAACCACAACGGAGTTTATCCGTGTGGAGAGAGTTTCCCGATTGATGAAAAGGGGAGAGATGATTATAAATCCCGTGAGAACCGAAGGGTCGAGATCGTGTTTTTCGACAAGGGTAAAGCACCTGAGCTTATTAAGCCTGAAAATAAAAAGAAAGTAAAGAAAAGTGAAGCTGTAATTTATGACAAGAGGATTACGGAAAAGAAACCGGTTTTTTCAAAGCAGGTAAAAGCAGAGAACAGTGAGACAATAATTCTTGAATGGGTTTATCCACAGGTTTTTGACAGTTCAAAACCTCATAAACAGTATGTAAATCTTTCTTCAAATGGAAAAGAGCAGGGAACAGAGCTGACAATAAAAGTTAGGTCAAAAGATCCAAATGCAAAAACAGATGGAAAGAAAGTGTTTTGGCGTATAACGGCAGAGGATGGTAACAGTAAACGTAACAGTCCAAAACCAGGTATAATGAAAAAAACAGGAGGCAAGCTTGTTGAATTCAAAGAAAGAATTGCAACAATTGATACTGAATTCACCGGTAATGAGTCATCAATAGTTTTAGCATGCGGTCTTGCCGGTGGCGATAGATTTACAGTTGAAGCTGGAACTGATGGAGAAAATTTTAGGAGTAAGTTTGTGGTGGAGAACTGGAGGAAGTTGCGGTACCAATTGACATATCACAAAGATGCTATACCACCACCAATGAAAACTGTAAAAAATAATTTACATGATGTTTTTATAGAGTTTATTGCAGAAAAACCAAATATGCATTCTATAAATAATGCAGGCAATGTTATTGTTGGGAATCATAATCAAAGTGAGTACCACAAATTATTATCATCGAAAAACAAAAATAAGTGTTGTCATATTATATTATGTGATAAACAGTTCGATGGGTTAGATAGTAGTGGTAAAAATATCACTATCACAAAGACAGAAATACTTGAATCGAAAAACGATAAAATTAAGGTAAGTAAAAATCTTGTAAAAATATTTAATCCACCGCTCCAAAAAGGGGCCAAATTTTTAATAAAAGGTAAATGGAAAAACATTAATAAAAAAACAAGCGGAAACCTAACTGATGATAATACTGAAATTGATGATGTAACAGGTTTAGTTACTTGTATTGATGAGGATAATATAGAAATAAAACTCCCATCAAAAGCTATTCCGTCAAAAGAAAATCCAGTAAGAGTTGATTTCATACTCACAGCAGCGTCAGGTCCATGGGGAGGGGATGGAAGTGTATCTCCTCATAACCTGGTTGTTATTGATAAAAACGATACTATTCATAGTCAATGTGTAATGCATGAATTGGGTCATTTGATGAATATGGTTCCATACAAAGGGATATATAACTGCCCGCCAGAGTTTAAATATAATGATCACACTTATAGATATATAGGTATGGGTGGATCTGGAAGTCATTGTTCTTACAAAGTTGATAAAAAGTTGTCAACAAAAAGTAAATATGTTGATGGAAGATGTATCATGTTTCATCAACTGAATTTTAATTGTGAATTAGTATATTGTGATCAGTGTAGACCTTTTATTAATGCTCAAAGTTTATTAAAACTATAGATAGGGGTAAAAATGCTTGAAATGATTCTGTACGCGCTGGGTTTGCCAGACAGTTCGTTTTATCACAAACCGGATATATTTGACAAAATATATCAACAGGTAACTGAAATCGATGAACGATATGGTTCAGCAGTAATAGGACCGATGGAATTTGACGCAGAGAAAGAAACCAGGTATCCCTTTTTTTGTATCTGGAAAACTAATACGCATGATAATGCTGAATTTATTCCTCCTGAAGATGCATATGTACTTCTAACTCATTTGGAAACTAATAACCTGTATTTGTTTCCTCTTTTTGAAAATCCTGATAAAATACCTTCTCCTTATGTTGTAGAGAAGAAAAACACTACATCGGAAGAAAAAAACGTAAGACTGTCATTTACATACGAGCATTTATGGCAGAATATAGACTTTAAAAAGGTGCAAAAAACAGATGGAAATTACCAGATACAATTGATCTGTGGAAAAGTAATTTCAAATGGACATAAATTCAATGTATCTGGTCTTTATGAAAAAGATAATTACATTAACGAACTGAAAAAAGACTTAGAAGTTAAAAATTTAAGTCTTTCTGAAGAAGATAAGGAACTTTTTACAAAGCGAGAACTTTCTCCTAAACTACCTCCTGATAAAGATAATATTGAAATTAAACCGGAAAAAAACAGTATATCAAAAAATGATAACAGCTTTGTTATTAATGGAAGCTATAATATTCAATTACCCGAAAGTTTAGTGGATATACCAATAGTTTTAAATGTTATAGTTCAAATATGTAATGGTGGCATAATGAAAGAAAAAATAATAATACCACTTGAACTGGCTGAAAATGATAAAAACTCTTTTAGAGGTTATTTCGCATTTGATCTATTGGAGTATATTCATAAAAATATGTCTACCGATATTATTCCTGAAAAAATTGTAATACTTGCCGTAACCGGCTCGGTGTCAAGTAATATACTCGAAATAAAAGAATATTAAAATTTCGCTATTCGCTTTAAGTGCTGAAAACCTCTGTGATATCATGAAAAGCTGGTCATAAAATGATTCTAAATAATTGCAGGTTAATAAGTAATGTCAAGCTACTGTATCCAGTTATTTTAATTGAGATCTGTTTTAACTCATGTGTTCCCGATAATAATAGTTCAGAGAAAGGTATAAAGGAAACAATGCATACATTACCTTTAAAAAATGAACAATATTGGGATGATCCTGAGTTTATGATAAGTGATAAAAAATATGAAAGGATGATTAATTGTATTGATGGTTTTCTTGTTGATGCTCCAGAGATAGTTTTTCTTGATAAGCATCAATCTGTTCCGATGATTTGCTTACATACTGCTGAAACCAGTAAGTTTGTTATACATTCACTAAAGACAACAACATATTTGGTTCATGTTTATCTGGAAACAGGAAAAATTGAAATAGTTAAATTGGCAGATTCACCTGTTATTAAGGATGCACGAAAACACCCACCAGGATTTTCAAGTAGAGTTTTAACAATTGATTTACAAAAAAAACTTTCTTTAGGAACACTACCAGGGAAACATAATATAATGCTTCTATGTGGACCGGAGATATCCAATAATCAGGTTATTGAGATAATCCCCGGGAGTAAAAAGGAAGATATAGATAATTATAAAAAACAGATTGAACAGTTAAACAACGAAAGTATGCCTTTACCTTTCAAAAAGGCATATACAGAATTAAAAATAAAACACCATGAATTGACCGAATCTGATAATGAAAAACAGAAATTCGAAGTTTCTAAAATAAAAGAAAACGAAACAGATTACAGGTTAACTGTTGATTATAGTATCGCAGGTCTAAAAAGATTTTTATTCGCAGAAGAACTGCCCAAAACTCCTGATGGGGATGACGTTTTTGCGTCTCTGCCTGTTGGAATAGCGGTATTCAATAAAGACCGTGTATTTGTTTTATTCAAGGAGATGTCATTACCGGTAATTGCAAAGCCTGAAGAAAAAAATGGTGTTCCAGTTTTTTCAGGAAAAGTATCTTTTTTACTTTCTTCATTGCTGTTTGATATTATCGATGCAGGTGTAGATCTTGAAGAACTAACCATATGGTTTATTTCAATGAAAAACACTGCGAAAGTAGAAATAATAGGTTAAATCCAACCGGCTGGTTAATTATTTTCTGTGGGCAATTTACAATGAGAAAGTTTATATTAAGATATTAACAGGGATAACTTAAAAATGGATAAAATACATAAAAAAAACAGGATTAAAATCAGTTTTGCTTTTATTGTGCTTTCAATATTATCGCAGGTTTATGCTGATGTAGATTCAAATTTTCATTGTTATTTGCTCTTTGGGCAATCGAATATGGCTGGTGGCTGCAAGGAAAAAGTAGTTGGTAATGAATGTGAACCCAATGATCGTATAAAGGTTTTAGCTTTCAGAACATGCAATCAGACATCTGAAGCATGTGGTGTTCATTTCAGCCGACAGGCAGATCAATGGTATACGGCAACACCTCCGTATCATAACTGTAATGAAGGAATCGGTCCTGCAGATTATTTTGCAAGAGCTTTGCTTGATTCAATCAGGCAGGACATTACAATCGGACTTATACCATGTGCCCTTTCCGGGCAATCAATAAAAATTTTCAAAAAAGGTTCTGGAAAGCTCACTCGGTACAATTGCTGGGTTCATGAGGAATTATGTGACCAGGATCGTTTCGTATACGACTGGATGTTGGAACGGTGTCGTATCGCACAAGAGACGGGTGTTATAAAGGGAATACTTTTTCATCAGGGTGAAACTGACAATGGCAATGGCTGGTGGGTTGATACTACAAAAGAGATTTTTGATAATTTGAAATCTGATTTGGGTCTTGGTGATATTCCAATCGTTGTTGGTGAACTGTTGCAGGTACCTGGTGCCTGTTGCAGTGATCACAATCCTCTGGTAAACAAACTGGCATCAGAATATCCAAATTGTGCTTTAGCATCTTCAGAAGGTTTGGCTATGAGGTCTGGTGATGAGTGGAATGCACATTTTTCCTGTGAAGATGTAAAAGAATTTGGAGAAAGGTATGTAAAAGCATTTCTAAAACTGGCTGACCCTGATCATGTCCCTCGTATCCAAAATAATGTAAACAAAAAACAATCAAAAAGAACAGTTAATTCTGCGATGATCAACTCTTACGGTAATGATATTACCATTTACTCTATAAATGGAAAAGTTGTTTCGAATAGGCATAATAATTCCAGCAACAGATTAAATATGAAAACGTCAGGTGTTTACATCGTAAAAACACTGAATAATGGAAATATGTCGTTGGTACCTTTTATTGATAATTGAATTTTGAACAATCAACATTCTAATTGGTTTTGATTGCATTCTGATTCCTGTGTAAAACAGTACGAGTCACAGGTTTCCACACGTCCCCCGATATGAGTTTTTAAATGTATTTTTTGTTCTGTTTCGTATTTCGGTATTGATATCTCGAATTTTTAATAACTACCGCGTGGGGCGTGTGCGCTCTGCGACCCGGATAATCTATACTTTAATAATGCGCAGATTATATTATTCCGAGAACGATAATTTAGAGGAGTTGTTTATGAAATTTGCAACCGTTTTTACCATAATATGTCTTTATCTATGCAGTGCATATGGAGAACTGTCCGTAGAGAAAAAAGGTGAATCAATAATAACAGAAAATGCACTGGAGTGGACAGACAGCAGATACGGTAACCTTTATATGAACAGTTTATCATTTCAGCAGGATGCATTGATTACATATAATGGGTATCAGTATGCGGCTTTTTATTCTGCAAACAGATATGTGGCTGTTGCAAGAAGAGAACTTCCTTCAGGAACATGGGAAAGTTTTGAACTTACTGATTACAAACAGAATACAAATGATAATCATAATACTATCTCCATGGGTATTTCTCCGTCTGATGGAAGGATTCACCTCTCGTTTGATCATCATACTGTGCCGATTAATTACAGGATATCCAGGGAAGGAATAGCAACTAATCCACAAAGTTTTGAGTGGAATCAGGCTCTGTTTAATAATGTTACAAACAGACTTGATGGAGAAACAGTAAGGGATGTTACTTACCCCAGATTTATTACAGCACCGGATAGTACACTTGTCCTGATTGTGAGGACAGGTACAAGCGGAAGCAGCGATAACAGGATATGGAAATATAATAATGACGGTACGTGGAAAAATCTGGGTCAGTTTATTGAGGGAAACTATAGCGCAGGAACATGTACGGCCTATTTTCATGGATTGCGGTTTGATAATAATAACAGGCTTCATGCAGCCTGGTGCTGGAGAGAAACCGGGAGCGGGGGAATGAATCATGACCTTATGTACGCTTACAGTGACGACTATGGTAAAAAATGGCACGATAACAACGGAAATATAGTAGCCGAATCCGGCAGACAATACATAAGTCAAAATACTGCTTCATGCAAAATCTGGACAATTCCCACCAATACCGGACTTATAAATCAGGAGAGCATGACAATTGATTCCAGGGGGAGGGTTCATGTTCTTTCCAGGGAAGATGTTTCCGGTAAAAATATGCAACTGCACTATTTCAGGGACACACTCGGTGAGTGGCATCGTGGAAATACAGGTATACAAACAAAAATCTGGGACAACAGGTCGGGTATTGCGTGTGATGCTGAAGATAATGTTTATGCTGTTATGCCTCATATCAGTATTGCCGGTGCTTCATTAAATTCCGGTTATTCAGACTGGCGAATACTGGACAAACAGGATGAAAACCGGTTTTATTATTCTGAACCGCTTGTAAGTGTTAAAGATATTGATGAAAAAAGGAGCAGTTTGTATGTGTTTGCCCAGGAGGGTTTATCAGAGATTAAAAACTGGAGAAATGTATCAAACGTGTTGATTGGTCCGGAGGTAATGGGTGTTGAACGTAATGGTTACTGTGAATCCAATTCTGATAAATGGACCGATTTTAATCTGAAATTTGATCTGAAAATAATGGAAACAGCAGCAGGTGTATGTTTCAGGGTTAAAGACAGTGATAATTTTTATATGTGGCAATTTAATGCGGATTCAGATCTTCTTCGGTTTCATATTCGAAACAGGGGGGAGTGGTCTGTTCCCAAAGAGGCAAATTACAATTTACAGACAGGAACCACATACGAGGTAGAAATTGAGGTTTCGCAAAGTAACTATAAATGCCTGATTAACGGGCAGGAGATTGATTCTTGTTCCGACAACTCATTTAATGATGGCGTAGTTGGATTTCGCAGCGGACTGCATGAATCTTTTACTGTGGATAACCTGTCTGTTTCTGATAACCAGATACTGTTCTCGGATTCTTTTGACTATAGTGCATCTCTTACGTCACCTGTAATAAGATGTCTTGAGTATGAGTTGAACGCGGAACCTGTTTTTGTGAAAAAAACGGGTCAGCACAAAAGAACTGATTTTGCGGTTAAAGCGAGAATCGAAAAAAACAGGCTTGTTTGTAATTTGGAAAGAACTTCAGACGTTTCGGGTTCGATTTTTGATATAAACGGAAAACTGGTTAAAAATATTGAAAATAAAAATGTTTCGTCAGGCAGATATTCAATGGATTTAAATGAGTATCTGACTGTATCGGGAATCTATCTGGTTTTTATTCGGGTTAATGGCGTGATTTCGGGTCGGACCGCAGTAAGTGCTTGTCGTTAAAGATACTAATGCTAAAAAAAACACTGTTTTCAGCCTTAAACACCTGTTTTCAGGTCAAAAAAGATAGTTTTAAGAATCAGAGTCTTTTATATCGATTCATAATGACAGGAACAAAAAGATATATTTTTCGGTACTAATTGGTGTTGAAAGTAAATGTCTTGATATTCTGGTTGCCAGGATCTGATTTCAAAAAAACAATCAGTAATGCAGCGGTTGCATGCAAGATGTTTCCTTATTCCAACAGAATTGATACAGAAAATCGCTATCAAAAACATGGATGTTTGGAACGTTTTGTACGTGAAATCAATGATTTAACTTGGTCCGACCCCAGCCATCCACCCTCAGATTCTTTTATATACCGCGCATGACATGGGTACTAATTGGTGTAAACATTTTGATATATAGCTTTATCAATGGATTTCGGGTCGGACCGAGGTAAGTGCTTGTTGTTAAAGATACTAAGGCTAAAAAAGTCACTGTTTTTTGCCTTAAACACCTGTTTTCAGGCCAAAAAATATGGTTTTAAGAATCAAAATTTATTACGTTGACTATAATAACGTTTAGAATTGTATTTGCAACACACCCGCGATAGAATTAAAAATTCGAAATCAGAAAACCGAAATTCGAAACAGGAATAGATCAATAAATTGATGTTGAGGGCGTGTGGTAACCTGTGAATAGCTCTGGTTTACAGAAATCAATAAGAAATAATCCATTTCCACCCT
>DATGNN010000371.1:0-15244 GCA_035306725.1 Chitinispirillaceae bacterium
AGAAACGATTCGGATGGATACTTTATCTGGAAAAACTGATCAGGTCGAATCCGGGAATGATACTGAAGAAGAAGAGGAGGAAGAGGTATTAGAGGTTTTTCTTACTGAACCTCAAAATGATGAATCTGATTCGGAGCCGGAAAAAGAGGGTGACAGCAGAAAAAAGAAACGTTGAATTTACAAAAAGGACCAAATAAAATTGAGTACTGGCATGGGCAAAACAGCTCAGAGTGATACTGGCAGGACAGCAGCGCGTCCGGATGTTACTCCTCTTATGCGGCAGTATAATGAGATTAAAGCACGTAATCCGGGAACTGTGCTGCTATACCGAATGGGTGATTTCTATGAGCTATTTAATGAAGACGCAAAAATAGCTTCAAAGGTCCTGGGGTTGACTCTGACAAGCCGTAACCACGGTGGAGCAGAGAATACTCCTCTGGCAGGATTCCCGTTTCATGCACTGGAAAGGTATGCCAACAGACTTGTAAAAGCCGGGTACAAAATTGCGATTTGCGAGCAGACGGAAGACCCGAAACTGGCTAAAGGTATCGTAAAAAGGGATGTAGTTGAAATTATTACTGCAGGTACTGCTACTGAAGACAGCTATATTGAAGAAAATACAAACAACTTTATTGTTTGCCTGCATACCCTTAACCACAAGACCGGTACTGCTGTTTGTGATCTGTCTACAGGACTGTTTCAGGTTGAGGAGATTGGTGTTGATGATCTCGAAAAAGAACTGGTCAGGATAGATCCCAGTGAAATTCTGTTAAGTGATATTGATGATGAAGAATTGCAGAAAGTCGTATCTGATTCCTTAAATCAAACAGTGATTTCAAGATACGATTCCTGGAAATTTGACCTGACAAATGCACAGTCTGCGATCACTGATCATTTTAAAATTGCTTCAACAGAAAGCCTGGGACTCGAAGGGTTTGAGGCTGGTATTTGTGCTGCCGGTGCGTTGCTTCTTTATCTGAAAGAACAGAAAAAAAATGATCTTGCGCACATTACGGCTATTACACCCCGAAGTTTTTCTGATGTAGCCGAACTTGATCCTGCTACCATAAGAAATCTTGAACTGCTGCGATCTTTACGCAGTGAAGACTCTGAAGGAACATTGATTTCTGTACTCGATAAAACCAGCACAGCTATGGGTGCAAGACTGCTTAAAAGATGGATAACTCACCCGTTAACCAGAATTGAAGCAATAACTGAACGCCTTGATTGCGTTGAGTATTTTAAAAAGGATGTGTTTAACAGAAGCGAAATAGAGCTGCTCTTGAAACGGGTTGCAGATATAGAACGGTTAACAGGGCGAATCTCGTTTGAACGGGCTAATGCCAGGGATCTTGTTTCGCTTAAAAAATCTCTTGAAGTTTTTCCTGAAATTACGGCTGCACTCTCTGAAGTTAAACTTAAACTTGTTTCAGAACTCGTTTTGACAATGGAAGATTTTGATCCGCTTGTTGAAAAAATCGGAAAAACTCTTGTTGATGATCCCCCGTTATCTATTCGTGAAGGTGGAATGATAAACCAGGGCGTATCGGTTCAGCTGGATGAGATCCGTGATGCATCTGTTAATGGAAAGCAGTGGATCGCCAGACTTCAGGAAACAGAAAGAACACGTACCGGAATTTCATCTTTGAAGGTCGGTTTCAACAAGGTATTCGGATATTATATAGAAATATCGAAATCCAATTTGGGGTCTGTTCCCGAAAACTATATACGCAAACAAACACTGGTTAATGGAGAGCGGTTCATTACACCGGAATTAAAAGATATGGAAGCCAAAGTGCTTGGAGCACAGGAACGTCTTTCCAGTATTGAATATGATTTGTTTGTAAATTTGAGAAAAGAAATCGCATCTGAATGTGCCCGTATACAAAAGGCTGCTGATGCTGTAGCAATGCTCGATATTTTTATTTCGATGGGGCGTATAGCGGCCCAATACAGGTATGTAAGGCCCATTGTGACAGATACAGGAGATCTTGTTATCAAAGAAGGCAGGCATCCGGTAGTAGAACGTATGACTTCAGTGGAACAGTTTATCCCCAATGATACCGAAATTATTAAAAAAGAAACCCAGATATTACTTATTACAGGTCCGAATATGGCTGGAAAGTCAACATATTTGCGTCAAAATGCCCTGATAGCGATTATGGCACAAATAGGATCATTCGTTCCCGCTTCATTTGCCCAAATCGGAATTGTTGACAAATTTTTTACCAGAGTTGGCGCATCAGACCGCCTTGCACGCGGACAAAGTACATTTCTGGTAGAGATGATCGAGGTTGCCAACATTCTGAACAATGCAACTGATAACAGTCTGATATTGCTTGATGAAGTTGGAAGGGGAACATCAACCTTTGACGGGATAAGTATTGCATGGGCAGTTGCCGAATATCTTCATGAAACTACTGCCAAAAGGGGCAGAACATTGTTTGCGACTCATTATCATGAACTGGCCGAGATGTCTCTTTTATACTCCCGTATAAAAAATCTTCATATTAAAGTCAAAGAATGGAATGACCAGATCATTTTCCTGCGTAAAATCGATACAGGAAGCTGTGATCATTCTTACGGAATTCAGGTTGCACGACTCGCAGGTGTTCCACGCAAGGTGATTATACGTGCAAGAGAAATAATGGCAAATCTTGAGAATATGGAACTTACACCTGATCATAAACCAGTGCTCGCTCGTCATCATGAACAGATTCCGCCCCAGAAACAGATTGATCTTTTTTCCGGGGTTCAGCTTAATGTTATGGATACAATTCACGCCGAAGTACTCCATCAGCTTCAAAATCTCGATATCGATGGCCTTACTCCACTAGATGCCTTGAATCTGATTTCAGAATTGAAAAAAAAAGCTCTTCAGGCATCACTTTAGCCTTGAATCTGTAATTATAAAAAACAGAATAATGTAGCTGTCCGAAACCTTTGGTTCAGCAAATAATTATTGTTTCTCAGATATTAAAAGCAGACTGGATAAATCCGGGCTTTCAAAAAGTTGTACTGTTTGTTTGCTGGAGAATTATTTTCATTAGTGTAACAGGGATAGAGTTTTTATCAAATAGCAGATGCCGAAACGAAAAACTACTTTAAGGAGTATAAATGACTGTCAGGAAATCTTCAAAACTGGATAATGTTCTTTATGATATACGCGGCCCGGTTCTTGATGAGGCCAAGAGGCTTGAAGAAGAGGGTTTTCAGATACTTAAACTGAATACTGGTAATCCTGCTCCATTTGGATTGATGGCCCCCGATGAAATTCTTCATGACATGATTATAAATCTGGGTTCTACTCAGGGATATTGTGATTCGAAAGGTTTGTTTTCTGCCAGAAAAGCGATTATGCAATATTGCCAGCAGAAAAATATCAGGGGAGTAGATATTGAAGATATATTTATCGGCAATGGTGTAAGTGAAGTAATTGTCATGGCCATGCAGGGATTGCTCGACAGCGGTGATGAGATTCTTGTGCCGGCACCGGATTATCCTCTATGGACTGCCGCTGTAAATCTCTCGGGTGGTAAAGCTGTTCATTATACATGCGATGAAGAATCGCTCTGGTACCCTGATCTGGAGGATATAAAAAAGAAAATTTCAGATCGTACAAAGGGTATAGTCATAATTAATCCAAATAATCCTACAGGGGCTGTTTACCCACCGGAATTACTTGAGCAGATTGTGGATGTCGCACGTGAGCACAAATTAATTGTATTCTCAGATGAAATCTATGATAAAATACTTTATGATAATAACGAACATGTGTCAACCGCATCTCTGGCTGATGATCTTTTGTTTTTAACATTTAACGGATTGTCTAAATCTTACAGAATTGCAGGTTTCAGGGTCGGATGGATGATTGTCAGCGGAAATAAGAATATGGCAAAAGACTATATTGAGGGGCTTAATATGCTGGCCTCAATGCGTTTGTGCAGCAATGTTCCAGGACAGTCAATTATTCAGACTGCTCTTGGAGGTTACCAGACCATTTTTGACCTGACAAAAAAAGGCGGTCGTCTCAGAGAACAGAGAGATAAGTGTTATTCCATGATAAATGAAATTGACGGGATTACTTGTGTAAAGCCATCAGCGACTTTTTACATGTTTCCAAAAATTGATACTGCAAAATTTGATATTAAAAGCGATGAAAAATTTGTACTGGATCTGCTCAGAAGTGAAAAAATGCTTCTGGTACATGGAAGCGGTTTTAACTGGCCAATGCCGGATCATTTTCGTTTGGTTTTTTTGCCCAGAGTAGACCTGCTTGAAAATGCAATTAACAGAATGAGAACTTTCATGATGTCCTATAAACAAATACAGTAACGAATGGTAAAATCTCAATTACAGCAATATTCGTGAGATTTTACTGCACATCAGGTGAAAATATTAACTGTACAAAGAGACTCGATATTATGGAAATGAGTCCTGTCGGAAAGAGAATAAGAGGGGAGCAGCTATTCAAATGGTACCTGAATGAAAACGATTGATTTCAATGAGCCGCGAGAGGGACATTTTTGCAATAGTCCGCGAAAAAGACTCGCATAAAGGAATCGTCCGAATCAGGTGGTAGTCAATTTGAATTCCATTATGATTTCTTAAGAATTCTTAAAGCAGTAGCATAACCATTATAGATCACATTCCAGATACCGCCGCCGGGTTTGCCCCAGTGGCCGGCGAGATAAAGATTGGGGATATGTGTTTGTGCAGGTAATTTAGCCTCAGCATATATCTTGTAAGAGTTTTCAAATCCGTATAAAGCCCCCCGGGTGTTTGCTGTATAACGTTCAAAAGTTGCTGGTGAACCTGTTTCCATAAGGTTTATGCGGTTTCTCAGGTTCGGAATCACTGTTTCAGCTTTGTCCAGAATTTTATTTGAAAATTCATTTTTATCCTGTTTCCAGTTTGAAGAAAAAGTGTTATTTACAAAATTCATCAGCATAAGTGTCCTGTCACCTTCCTGTTCCGGAGATCGAAGAAAAATAAGGTGATCAACGTTGTTCCGGGTGTTGTTTCTGATCCTCTTGTAAATTTCACTGTTATTGGAATCTGAATACCAAAAATAGACACATTCCGGTAAAATATCAGAAACAGAAGAATTCAGACCGAGATAAAGGGCAACTGCTGACAGAGATGGTGTGAGATTGTTTATTCTTCGCAGCCATATTTTATTTCGTGAATTATGATCCAGCAGTTTGCCATAAAGCAGATAGGGACTGATGTTTGAAACAACTGTTGAGACGCTGAATCTTTGTCCATCAGATAACACGACTTCCTTAACCAGTCTGCTTTCAGTATTGAGTTCAGTTACTTCGGATCTGCATTTTATTTCACCACCATTATTTTCAATGACAGATGCCAGTGATTTGGCAAGTGAACAGAAGCCTCCAGACAGATAGTGAGAGCCTTCCATTGCATGAACCATAAACATCAGGACATAGTAGGCAATTGGAGCATATTCAGGAGGAGTACCCCCAAAAGGCCATTGTGAGTATAAAATCTGTCTGAGATTATCATCATCAATAAACGAGTCTATATATTGTTTATAGGTTTTGTTCTGATGCTTTTGAACGAAATCAAGGTATGGTGTTGTTTCTTCCAGAGACCCTTTTCGTACAGGCTCGATAAATGAATCATAAAACCTTCTCATGTCTTCAAGAAGAGAGGTCATGTTTTTTTTCTGGTGTGTGAAATCGCTGGATATTTTATCTTTTATTTGGTTATACCAGGGGGGAACGGTGTAAGTTTTACTACCCCAGGAAGTTTGATACATGGATTTGTGTGGTATAATTGAAAGCTGGTTATGGATACCAAGTTTTTTAAGGAGGTGTAATATGAATCCATCAGGCCCCAAAGGAACTGAATGAACTGCAGATTCAAATTTATATTTTCCTCTTTTAAAACTGTGTGTGTAACCACCAATCTGATAATGCTTCTCCAGAACGATTACTTTTTTGCCCTCACGTGCAAGAAATGCTCCACAAACCAGACCACCTATACCAGAACCAATAATTGCAACATCAAAATCAGACAAAAGTATTCCTTGCTTTCTTGGAAGAAAAATCCCCGTTTGAACAAGTTACAGATAAAATAGATTGAAGGAATAGAATATGAAAAATAAAACAAGGGTTATTAAAAATCCAGGTCTTTAGCAGTATTGATAAAAGGCCGCCTGGTGGCGGCCTGATGTGATCAGATTAACTTTTTTCAGAAAGGTATTTTTGAACTGTATCTGTGCATTTGTTGATCGAAGTTATATTGGGGAACTCAGATTCTGGAATAGAAATTCCAAATTTTTTCTCCATTGTAGCAAGGACTTCCAGAAGAGCCATGGAATCCAGCCCCATATCTTCAACGAAACCTGCATTATCTGTAATCGATTCTTCGTCTACATCCATGTCTTCAGCAATTTCTGTTATGAGTTCACGAATAGTATCTTTAATTTCTTCTTGATTCATGAAAAAATCTCCTCACCGGATTGAGGGTTGTATAGTGTTAGTTTACATTTTTTAAAATTACGACACTGCAATTACCTTCACAAGAGAAGGATGTTACAAGTGCATAAGTACTTTCTTTGTTTTGGGGCTCAAATACCAGAGGAATATCATCAATAGTTTGATATGGTTTTGCTTTTCCACTGATTTTATTGTTTTTCAGATCAGACAATGCACACGCTACGTTCATTGCACCTGAAGCGCCATAGCATTCTCCGGTAAACATTTTATATGCAGTTACCGGTGTTTCGGGGTTCATGACTTTTTTAATAGCCGCTGCTTCAATTTTATCACTTTTAGGATTACCATTAGCTCCGGATGCAATGAAATCTATTGCATCAGCATCAATTTCAGCTTCTTCAAGAGCAGTTTTAATAGCAAAAGCCCCCGACTCGCCATCAGATTTTCCATTTTGAGCAGTTTGTGGATCAAATGAACTTGCAGTTCCTGCTATTTCTGCAATAATATTAGCGCCCCGCTCCCTGGCAGATTTTTCAGATTCCATCAAAAACAGGGCACAGGCTTCACCCATGATTACACCGTTGGCATCAGCAGCAAAAGGGCGGGCATCACCAGAATTGCTTAAAATACCGCTGCGTAATAAACCGAGAAGCGCATAGTAGCTTACCTCTTCAAGACCACCTGCAATAATATTTTGTATGTAATTTTTTCTAAGATAGTTATACGAATAGATCATTGAATCTATACCCGCATTGAAACCTGATGCAATTGTTGAACTGAGATTTTTTGAATTAAATCTTATGTTTGCATTCCCTGTAGGTGAATTAATCACAGTGTTTGCAAATAATTGAGGATTTACACTGTTAACACCGCTGATAATAGAATCACTTAAGAAATCACCGATACTTTGAATGCTTCCGAATGCAGTTCCGACACTGATACCAGGTTTGTCATGCTCATCGGTATTTGAAAGTATTTCTGCGAAACCGGTTTGTATTGTACCAAGAAGAATTTTGGTTGAAAAATCTTTATTTCGAAGTCCCTTTTTACCAAGAGTTTGAACCGGATCATAATTTTTAATTAAATAACATTCAATATCGTTTTCGAATTGGTGAAAATCATAATCCTTAACAGTAGATTTTTGTGGTGTCCGGGTCAGGGCTCCATTTAGATTTTCGAAGCCAGTTCCAAGTGAGCTGATTGTTCCGACATCTGTGATTACTATTCTTTTGGACTGCATTTTAAAAATTTATCCTTTGAATTTTCTTAATACCAATGAAGATGTATTACCCGCAAAAGCATATGCATTTGAGACAACTGTTTCAAGATCAGCTGATCGGGACTTGTTGGGAACGTAATCCAGGTCACAATCCGGATCCGGATCTGAATAGTTTATTGTAGGAAGTATTACTCCATTTTTTATCATCAAAGCACATGCAGCAGCTTCAATAGCTGAAGCAGCCCCCATTGTGTGTCCAATCATGGATTTAATTGAGGATACAGGAATTGTTTTGGCTTTTTCACCAAGAACTTCTTTAACTATCAGGGTTTCACTCTTGTCATTTTCTTTGGTTCCGGTACCATGAGCACTGATATAATCAATTTCATCAGGAGCAATACCTGAATTTTTAATAGCACGTTTTAACGCAATAATTCCACCGCTGCCGGTTGGGTCCGGGATTGTCATCTTATATGCATCACATCCAAGACCGTATCCCAGTATTTCAGCATAAATTGAAGCTCCACGAGCAAGTGCGTGACTGAGTCTTTCTATTATAACGATACCTGCTCCTTCACTTACAGCCATTCCGGACCTGTTGAGATCAAAAGGACGGCAAATATCCGGTGTTGTGGCCAAAAGTCTGTTAAATCCGGTAAATGCGATTCCGGAAAAAGGATCACTTCCTCCTGCAATCATTACGTCGGCTTTATTGAGCTGAATCTGATCAAATGCATATCCAATAGCATAATTACCCGCAGCACATGCTGTAGGAATAATAATATTAGGTCCTTTAATTTTAAAAACACGCGCGATATTTGCAGGTATTGAAGCACAAGGGTATTGACGTGGAAGGTTTTGGGGTATCTGCTTTGAACCAGAGTCATATTTAATATGAACAGCTTTTTCCAGAATTTGAGGTTCTCCCATGGTTGTACCCATGCTTACACCAACTCTGTAACCATTCTCTTCTGATACCTGAAAAGCTGAATCATCTAATGCCATCCTGGTTGCCGCAACAGCAAATTGACTCGATCGGCCCATCCGATTAATATCTTCCTCAGACAGATGATCCTTAGCTTTAAAGTCACGGACTTCGCCACCTGTTTTGGTTCTGTATTCCGAAGGATCAAATAGTTCCAGAGGATGTACCCCGTTTTCGCCTCTTACTGCAGAATCCCAGAATACATCGGTACCAGTCCCTATCGGAGTGACCAGTCCTACTCCCGTAATAACAACTCTGTTTTCACTCATAAGCATTTCCATCCCTTGCAACAGGGATTAATATAAAATTAGAGAAAGGTAAATATAGTTATTAGGAAAAAAAAATCCAATTACGATTAATGTTCGATTAAATTTAATATCGGATTTTTACTGGAATCCGATGAACAAGCGTATGATTTAACCCTGCTGATTTCTTGAAAATTTAAATCGTTCGATATGCAATTATTGGATCTTTTTGGTTGTTTATTTATAAATTATTATATATTCCGTATAAAATCAATAACTTACGCAATTTATTGAAAAATTCGACCAATTAATATTCATCACTCACACCAAACATGAGTTCACCCTTGGCTACTGTTTTCCCATCAACTGTAGATTTTGCCTGAACTGCAGCATTTCTACCTAAAAATTTTATGACAGTTATGGTTGTTACTAATTGATCTCCAGGGGTAACTGGTTTCATAAAGGAAATTTTATTAACTTTCCCAAGATAGTACACTGTGTTTTGATTCAGTCCGCCTGAAGATTTAGCCAGTAAAAAACAAGATGCCTGGGCCATGTTTTCTATAATATAAACACCCGGAAAAATTGGGTTCCCTGGAAAGTGCCCCTGAAACTGTGCTTCGTTTATTGAAATGTTCTTTAATACCGTTACGCATTCGTCTTTCTTGAAATCTATAATTCTGTCTATAAGAAGAAAAGGATATCTATGGGGTACATTTTCCATTATTTCTTTGATATTAAACATGGTATTTTCTCCTTAAAATATATTAAATAATTCCTGACCAAAACGTGCAGCAGGGAATTATAATCAAGTCAGACTTATCAAATTGTGTCTACATTATGCTGTTAAACCGCCATCTATGGTAAAAACCTGACCAGTAATGTATCTGGCGCTGTCTGAAGTTAAAAATGCAACCAAATCAGCCACTTCCTGGGCTGTACCCATCCTGTTCATGGGAATCATCTTCTTAATCTCATCAATATGTTTTTCCGGAATCGATCTGGTCATTTCAGTATCAACATACCCGGGTGCAACGCAATTTACCGGTATTCCAAGTTTTGCAGCTTCTTTTGCAAGAGCTTTTGTGAATCCAATGATACCAGCTTTAGATGCGCAGTAATTTGTCTGGCCTCCTATTCCTACCAGACCGCTTACAGATGTAATATTTACAATGCATCCACGTTTGTTTTTAAAAAAATAACCAACAAGTTGTCTTGTAACGTTAAAATAACCTGTCAGATTTGTATTTATGACATCATTCCATTCCTGTTGCTGCATTATAAACAGACTTTTATCTTTTGTTATACCGGCGTTATTCACAAGTACATCGATGTCGGTGAGCAGTTCACGTGCTTTAGAGACAAAATTACCGCATGATTCAAAGTCAGTTACGTCTGTTTCAATTGCATATGCTTTGTGCCCGGATTCTGTAACTGATCTGACAACTTCTTCGGCCTTTTCCTTCTGAGATCTGTAGCTGAAAGCTATATCAAATCCATTTTCTGCCAGTTTCTGTACAATTGCTGCACCTATTCCACGTGATCCACCTGTAACTATAGCTTTTTTACTCACTTATAACCTCCGTATTACTTTCCTCAACATTTTGATAATCCTCTGGCAACAGCATCTTTGACTTCCTGTGAATATTCTCTTGATTTGAGAATATTGTCCAGTTTCTGGTGAAAAGTACTCAAGGATTCTTCATGATTAGTATTTTTGAAGAATTCCCGCCATAACATGACAAAGCCATCCCGAAGCTGTTTTTCTGTTGTATGTTTTGGTTTAAAAACTACATTTGCGCAGTTGAATTTTTTCCAGTCTGTTTCAATAAAACGATTCTGTTCAGATATTCTGTGCCAAAACGGCGTGTTTGGAAATGGAGTTGCAATGAAAAATTCTGCTGTTTTAATATTTGCCTTTTCACAAAATTCCAAAATAAGATCAAACTGATCTTCCATACAAGTATCGAATCCTACACCGAAAGAACCGAAAAAACGGATTCCACGATCTTCAAGCTGTTTTACCAGATCAATTGTCCTTTGCCATATACCCGGATGTCGTCCGTAGAAACGGGAACTGAAAGGATCACTGGCGAAAACAGTATACATACTTTTTGCACCACCCCTGGCAATAGAATCAAGAAATACCGGATCGGTATTCATTGCCGGTGAACAGGAAAGAAACATGTTCACATTAAAATCTTTGATACGTTCACAAAGCTCTATCATGTATCGCTGAATTTTAGGACGGTTGAGCATGATCATATCATCGGTAATATAAAACTCTTTTCCCGAAAGGAGTTCAATCTCTTTAACAACAGTATCTATTGGCCGCAGGCGGATTTTATTGCTTTGATATATTGGTACATTACACCACTCACATCCAAAAGGACATCCTCTGGTAATAGAAATCAGTGATGCATGCCAGTCGTACTTATCTTCAATATCAAAAATACCAGGTTTTGGAGATACTATTTCGTGTGGTTGTGGAGGAATTTCGTTGGAGTACGTTTTTTTCAGTTTGCCATTCATGAAATCATCAAGAATAACAGGCCATAAAAGATCACCTTCACCGATACAGATACAGTCGCAATGAAGTAATGTCTGCTGTGGCATCATTGATGGGTGCATTCCCCCCATTACAACAGTTTTGCCTCTTTTCCGGAATTCATCACCTATTTCATAAGCATACGCAGCCTGAGGAGTAAAAAAGCTGATTGCAATCAGATCCGCATCATCATCATAATCCACTGTTTCAATGTTCTGATCAATTATTCTCCATTGAAAATCTTTGGGTAACAGGTTGATTAAAATCGGGATTCCCATTGCCGGGGGCATTCTGAATGACCAGGTAGCTGCAATTGCAGGCATTTCAGCAAGTTCAAGGTATGTTTCAAGAAATTTATCAAATTTTGGATAAACAAAGGTAACTTTCATTTATTAATAACAATCAGTTTAAGTGAAAAAAAGTTCAAAAGAAAATACAATGTGTCACTGTAAAAAGATTAAAATTTCCCGTTTTTGTTGTTTTCCATAAATTTTATCTGGCAGGCTGTGTTTCTGCAAAACTGCACCTGGTCATTGACATCCATTCTTCGGGAAAAGAGACAGAGTCTCCATTAATTGTGAAGAATTCAGCTTTCGCCTTAACAGTATCATCACCAGCCCATTGATACCTGTATCTCATTTTCATCTCAACATCACCATTTGCAACAGTTGCTGTAAAAGCTGAATCGTTTTTTATATAAATGCCCGTACCCGAAACACTCTCATCAGAAAGACTTGCAACTTTAAGTGTATCCTCACCTTCAAAAGTCAAAACAAGCCCATCTTCACCAACACACCATGTTCCAAGCAGAGTATTGTTACCTTGCGCCACAATAAGCCCCAGCAAACAGAAATAAACAGACAGAAACATGTAAATAGATCTTTTCATACGATATCCCTTCTCTCAATTGTTTTTCCGAATCCAAATAATGAAATAAGTATGGATAAAAATAGAAGTGAGAAACCGGCACTGGCAAACATTGATACAAATACAAGAATTCCAAAATCCTTTATTGGTGGAAATCCGGAAAATGCAAGGACCAGGAAACCGGTTCCAACTACAAATGTGTTAAAAAGAATAGGTGTGCCCTTATCGTGAATTGTACGTTTAATTGCATCATGCCTGTTTTTTGCCAGCTTGCGTGAATGGATATAACCTGAGACAAAATGGATCGCGTAATCGATTCCAATACCGATGCATGTGTTCATTATGATCACTGTAACAAGATTTATGGTAACCCCCATTATTCCCATCAGGGCATAAATAAAACCGGTGGAAAAAACGATCGGAATAATAGAAAAGAATCCGACTTTAATGGATCTGAAAAAAATTACAAGACATAGAAACACTGGAATGAATGTTGAAATCAGGCTCGAGATCTGTGTTTTGATAAGTACCGAACTCATTGATTCATTAAGAATTGCCGGACCTGAAATCAATGCTTCCCAGCCCTGGTAATTCTCTTTTATATAAGAATCAATTCTTTGCGCGATCTGTAACGGTTTAATTTCCGGATCATTGCTGCATGTGATCTGCAATCGGGTACTTTTCCTGTCTTGAGAAAGAAAATTTTTAAGATATTCCATATAGTTTTTACCGAAAAAACCTTTTGTAGCCGTTACCATTGAAATTGCTGGATCAGATAGACGCTCTCCCGAGAGCATTCCGCTCAGTTTATGCATCAGCGGCATCACAGAAGATACATTCCCAATTCCATCCATGTTTTCGATATATGAAGATATCTTTTCTATCTGATCCCATTTCTGTTTTGAATCCAGCTTTTCATCATTGCATTTCAAAACTATTGAGAAAAAACGTGTTCCTCCAAAATGTCCGGCTATGAAATTATCGGATTTACGAAGCATATTGTCTTGGGGAAGCATGGTAATGCTGTTGCTTTCAACATGAACGGACTTGAATCCTGTTATGAAAACAGCAATCAGAACAGGAACTATAATAACCCATTTTTTTGATTCTATCGAGAATTTTGCAAAAATGTTCCAGAACCATGAAAGCAATTTTTCTTCATAAATCTCTTTATACTCGTTTTTCACTTTCGGTTTTTCGAATGAAAGAAAAAGAGGCAGAAGAATTACATTAAAAAAGAATGCAAAAACAACCGCTATACCTGTAAAAATTCCAAAAGTTCTGGTCCAGGAAATTTCAGAAAGTGAAAATGATGCAAATCCGGCAAAAGTTGTTAACGATGTCAGAAAACAGGGTGTGATCAGTTCGCTGTAAGTTGATTTAAGTGCATTCAGTATATTGCCGTGATGAAGAACTTTATTGTGTCTGTAAAGCTTAAGCAGATGAATCGCATCAGCAACACCTATCGGGAAAAGAATAACAGGAATTATTGATGTTACTACAGAAAATGGAATTTTCAAAATGCCCATAAGGCCAAAAGTCCATATTAATGCCAGAATATCTACCATTAGTGCAGCCATAACATAATGGACTTTGCGAAATATTCTGTAGAGAAGTAAAAAAACCAGCAGGAAACAGATCGGGAGAAGTATACTGAAGTCGTGTTTCATTGCTTTATCAATAAAATAGGAGACTGCTCCCTCACTTGTTACATAGGTGGTAATTTGCGGATTTGTGTTGATTCTTTCCAGATGCCAAAGAATGTTATCCATAATAACAGAACGGTCAGCACCATTTTGTATCCCGATGACCATCCCTACAACCGATTCATCATCAGAAATAAACATCGAAGAAAATTCTTTGTTTTCATTTATCCGCTTTCGAATCTGTTCTTCCTCAAGAGTCAGTTTTTTCGAAACCAGATAATCACTTGTTATACCAAAGAATCCTCCCCTTACAGGGATTTGTACTGAATTAAGGTCGGAAACCCCGGCTATTCCGGTTATTTGTTTAAATGTGGATGTCCACGAGTGAAGTGAATCAATTTTTTCTGAAAGTGTGCCTGAAGAAAATTCTGCCAGAAATAATATGTTATACGGAGCCGGGTACTCTTTTTTCAGGTTATCATAATCAATTTTTGCCTGTAATTTGGGCGGAATCGCTTTAACAGTATCATTATCTACCTGAATTTTAGTTATATAATAACCAAAAAAAAGAACTGAAAACAGAAGACCGCAAATTATTAGAAAACGAAACCTTAAAAGATTCCGCAAAAAAGACTCAAGCATACATAATATCCTCTCAATAGTAATTTTCAAATATAATATCATGACATCGATAGTGTGCAGGGGATAAAAAAAGATTACTGATATGAATTATGAATGGTGAATTATGAATGGTGAATTATGAATTCTTAAAGTGCCAATGTTCGCGAAAAAGATTCGTGTGAAGGAATCATTACTATTCAGGTATACACACACCTGTCCAAAATAAAACGGTGAACAGGTCTGCTAATCTTATTTGTTCGGCCAGGGGGTTTATGCCCGGGTTTTAAATCAATTTTTATTCTAAAAGCTGTTGGTTTTTTGCATTAAAATAAAGTCTGCATGATTTAATCAGCCTTTTATCGAAAATTTTGGAACTATGACAGTGACACCTGTTTTGGAAATTAATTTTGGATAAAAGTAATTTTTACAGTAATTTCAGTATCCCGGGATCTGATTGCATGGATGCTGATCTATACCGGAATTTAAAATGTTGATAATAATAATTTTAATCGTAGCTGGAGGTTCGATTGATGATAATTGGCACAGGTTTTCTGATTGTTTTTGTATTACTCATTGCTTATGTTTATTATCCCAATAAGCGTCCGTTTCTAACTGAAAGTGATTGGACGACTCATAAAACTCCATGGTG
>DATGNN010000372.1:0-6099 GCA_035306725.1 Chitinispirillaceae bacterium
GGCTAATATACCGTTTGGTTCTTATGTGACCCGAACCCGACAAAAAACTGCTATCATACAATTAGAAAAATGTCTGAACCGCTGATTGTACCTGATAAAGATGATTAAAACCATGATTGATGGAAAATGCAAAAACTATGATTAAGGTAATCCTGGCCGCAAACAGATCTATTCCTATTTTTCTGCAAACGGAATTATTCACAGGTTTCCACACGCCCCCAAACTGGAGTATCAGAGCTGCAATGAATTACCGCGGGGGTCGTGTGCGCTCGGCGAACATGAAACTTATCATATTAAAGATATCATTGTTGTTAAAGCAGGTCATGTGTGACTCGGTAACCCGGATGCCCTGATCTTAATTACAATTCCAAATTTAATTAAAAGGTGCTTGGGGATCCCGTTTGCGGGAAAAAATACGACCTTTAGACCCCCTTGTAATCCTGTAAATAACAATGCACTATTTTCATGGTGTTCCAATTTTTGGAACACTTTTTTATTACTGTAATGCAAATCAGCGCAATTCATTTAAAGTAACATTATATTATGGATTTATATACCCTGTCTAAATGGTTAACAGGTTTCAAAAGAAACACTACAGATCCTGTATATCGACCTGTAAGTAGAGAGTACAATGGAATTATTCGGTTTTTCATTATATACTGAAACCGGATGAATGAAAAAATAACTCACTCCAGACCTCCAACACATCATTATACCGATTACCGAAAATATCCTGATAATTATTATCAGGAGTTAGCAGTAATTCCGTCAGATTAATGATCAGGATTTGCAAAAACATTAAACAACAGATTTCAAAAAAAAGGTCGCTTTTATGCATAAAACGCTTACCAAAGTTTCCATTCCGGCTATCGCTCTGGCTAACCTGCTCCTGTTTACTACATATTCCGGGGCTCAAATTGCCAAAGGAGCCAACAAATTTCTTGGTAATATCACCACCAGTTTTGAGATACGCCCTGATTTTATCACATACTGGAACCAGATCACTGGCGAGAATGAACATAAATGGGAATTCGTAGAAGAAACCCGGGATATAATGGACTGGAGCAAAGCAGACTCAATCGCCAGTTATGCAAAGGAGCATAATATTCCCTGGAAATTTCATGCCCTTGTCTGGGGAAACCAGTATCCCAAATGGATGAACGAACTTTCTACCGACGAGCAGAGGGAAGAAATTATCGAATGGCTTGATTCCGCAGCCCAAAGATACCCTGATGTACCGATGATAGATGTGGTGAATGAAGCGTTCATGTCTGATCCCAATAACTGGGACGCAAAAAAACACTACCCGATTCCATTCAGGGATGCTCTTGGCGGAACCGGCATCACAGGGTTTGACTGGGATAGTAACCTCTTTCAAGATGGCACGGGAACGCTGGCCAAATGCGATTCTGATCCTTAACGAATATAATACTCTTGAGTGGCCTGATGAAATAAACTGGATAAAGGAAATCGTCCCAAAACTTTTGGAAGCCGGTGCACCTATTGATGCAGTCGGGTTTCAGGCACATGCCCTGATCGGGACCTCTGCAGCTACTCTCAAGTCACGTCTTGATGACGCTTATAATGCAATCAAACTTCCTATGTTTATCAGTGAATATGACATAAGAGATGAAAGTGATCAGGTACAACTGGACAATTTCAAGGCTCATATTACAACCATGTGGAATCATCCCGGCATCGTGGGTATTACTATCTGGGGTTACATCTACGGATCAACCTGGTATGATGGTAAAGGGGGTCTGATAAAAGACGGCCAGGAACGCCCAGCCATGGTCTGGCTCAGGGAGTTTATCAGCCAAAACCCTGATCCACCAAATGATTATCCTGATCTGCTGGACAAAGCGGGTTCTTCTGTTACTGTATCTGGCCAAAAAAAAACAGCAAAACAGATGAATATTCATCAGACCGGATCACAGATAATTATCAGTCTGAATACTGAAAATGTAAGAAATACTGCATTTATCAATATTTTTGACCTGAAAGGTAATGTTGTCCGCTCATCAAAAATCAAAAAACATTCCGGGGATGTAAAAAACTGCATTTTAAATACAGCCGGCATACCCAACGGCTATTACATTGTCAAGGTAAATAACGGAAACTCAATACATAAAACAGGACTTGCAGTTTCTAACAGATGACATGAACATATTATTTATCTGGTGTTTTCTTTTGAAAGCAGAATGTTCAGAATATCAAACCTGATCATCCTTTTTTGATTATATTACTACCTGGTGTGATTTAAAAAAGGAACTGATTATGACGGTTATCTTTCGGGAAACTAAAATATTGTAAACCTTTTCAAGGTGAAATTCAACATATTAAATACAGTGTAGAAATTAACAAATTACAGGAGTTGGTTTATGCGATTAAGTTATTACATTGCAGCCTGTTTGCCACTCTTGCTGTCATTGCCGGTTTTTTCTCAGTGGGGAGGATGGGGATCCAGTTATAATACCGGTAGTGTGATCAGCTCGAATGGATCAGGAACTCAGGGTGATTACCATGTGGAGTTCTGGCAGCAAAACAGTGGTCAAAGCGGAAGTATGACTTTAGGTGAAGGCGGTGATTTCAATTGCCAGTGGGAGTATAACGACAACATTTTATTCCGCAAAGGAGTACGTCCCGGATCAAGCGACCTTGTTGTAGTTTATGATGCGGACTACAATCCGCAGGGCAATTCTTATCTGTGTGTATACGGATGGTTCAAAAATCCGCTTGTTGAATACTACATTATTGAGAGCTGGGGAACATGGAAACCGCCAGGGCAGCCAAAGAAAAGCAGTTTTGAAACGGAAGAAGGAAAGTATGATATTTTCGAGAATACGAGAAATGGCGCATCAATAGAGGGAGACAATGTTATATTTCAGCAATACTGGAGTGTACGGACCGAAAGAAGAACAGAAGGTGCTATTACTGTTGGCGACCATTTTCAGGCGTGGACAAGTGCAGGGATGAATATCGGGAGTTTTTATGAAGTAGCATTCAATGTGGAGGCATATCAAAGCGGCGGTGGGAGTGCCGATGTCAAAATGAAGATAATGACAAAAAGAGAATATGAAGAATACATAGGAACAGGTATAGGTAGAGACTTCGGTTCCAACAAAACCGCTATAATACCGTTGCAAAACAACAATAAACCTGCAACGCTATACAATGCACTTGGACAGAAAATTACCGGTATCTCGGAAAGAGAGCATATTCGTGGACTGAATTCAGTCTTACTTAATAGTGTAAGCAGTGCCAGTGGTGTTTACTATATAATTCCTGATAAGAAATAGTTATTGGCTGTAATATAAAATCCTGAAAATTTGATTACTAAAGGCCTTGCAGATTGCTGCAAAGCCTTTTTTTGTGACGTTTGAAAGGTGTTGTTTTTGCGGAACCGGGAAGACCTTCCCAAAATAAACAATGCCCTGAAAATGAAATACAACAAACATCAACCGTTTAACAGCATTCATTCATTAATTGGATCAAGTGCGAATAGAATTTGGCAGCTTCCAAAAAAACAGTGAAGCATCGTGTCTTATCTCTCGCTTTCAGACTTACTCAAAAACAAACATGCATCAGGACGTCCCAAGGATTTGGTTGATTTTGATGAGCCTGGTGGAAATAGAAGTACTTAAAAACCTATTCCGATATACAAGTGTGTTTTATTTTCTCTGTGTATTTGGTGTCGAAACATTATTCCCATAAAATTGATCAATTCAAGCATTAGTATTATATTAAGTATATTTTTTAACCCTGCATTCCTGAACCGAGAAAACTCCCGTATGCAAAAAACAGTATCATTGAATCCGCTAATTTTTGTTGTTTGTTTAATACTTCTTTCTACAGGTTTTTCCAGTGCACAAAAGCCGCTTTTTGAAAAAAAACTTGCAGCATCAGGACAAAGTAAAGCGGTTTTTGGGATCACACGATGGGGAAGATACTCAATTGAGGTGGAGAGTCCCGAAGGTACAGCACTTAAGTTGATCGATAGAAAGTCCGGTTTAAGAGAGCTCGACGGTGTAGCGGGTGAGAGAAATGGACGAATTGATGCTTTCTTTGATATTGGTGAGTATAAAATTATCGCCCGGTCTCATGAAAAAGGTACCGTTTCTCCGCAGTTGAAGATTTATCCATTTACCGAATTAAATAGTGATAAACCGCGTTACCTTGTTCCTTACCGTGAATATGAAGAGAGTCTGAAGGATCACGAGCAACGCTCTTACTGGATTCATCTGGAAAAAGATGGATTGATTTTCTTTGAGGTACTGGGACGCAATGTAGCAGATGTTCAATTATGGAAAAACGGTAACTGGCGTATCGATACCAAACCTGCGCCTATTTCATCTTTCCCATCAGAAACTACTCCATTGAAAGGATTTCGTGTCGTAGAACAACTTAAAGCAGGATATTACCAGCTTACAATGTATGGAGGACAAACCAGAGAATGGGCAGAAAAAAATAATGAACATCCATTGTATTTCAAATGGAATATTACTCCTTTCCCATCTACCGGAACAGGTACTTACACCATCTCTCCTGCTGGTTACAATCTATATCTTGTACCTTCAACTGATCATTTTGTGCTGACAGCTCCAGATAAAAAAGAAACGCTTGAATTACATGTGATGCCTTTTTCACAAAAAAGCAGCTTCAGTAGAATTGAGATCGATTCAATACATTCAAAATTAAAAGAGCCCAGGTGTATTCTAAGTCCACACCCCACTTCAGGGGATTTTGTAGCCAGAGTGTCAGGGCGGCCGGGAAACAAATTTACACTGAAAACTATTAAAAATATTCCTTCTTCTTTTAGTGTGGATACCACCGGTTCCTACTGGATTTCCACCATACATACCGGGCATGGTAACGATCAGATTGGGGCAAGCGGCTGCATTATTGACACTCACGGTGAAGACTCAATTGTCCGAAGTTGCGTTGATACAGTCAGTTCCCGAAAATTGATAAAACGTAAATTCAATCTTCTGGACGATGTTTTACTCATATTTCTGGTCAGTACTGATGGAGAATATGAGATTAACACCAGCGGTGCGGAAATGGAAATATATGTCCGAAGATTTTTCGGTTCACAAAGTAGGGTTATTAAAGGATCATCACCAAAAATGAGTGTTGATCTTGATAAGGGATACTACATGGTCGGATTACATCCGATTAAAAAAGGAATTGCTTCTCTGGAAATTAAAAGTAATACATCAGCCGGGAAAGCCAGAGAAAAGAGTACCAGCACGTTTAATTCTTATATGCAATTTCCTTCAGTTCACCTTACAAAAAATCATAGTTATAGTCTTGTCATAAATTCCCGGTCGCCAGAAATTGCAGGCATGGTATTCCGTTCACTTCCGCTCAATATGAATGAACCCTTGCCAATTTATGTAAATCCTGACAAACCGATATCAGTTAAAATATCGGTAAACGATAAATCTGATCTTTTTGTAAAGGACGAGTCCGGAAACCATTACCCTTTTTCGATTGATGGGAAAAGGGTAACTTCACCTTACAGACTCAAAAAAGGCATATATACACTTTCGATTAGCAGTGATACATCGATCTGTCTTATTGCCGGAGCAGAAAATGTCAATCATTTACCATCAGCACCGCCAGAACCATTTCCAGCAGGTAAATCGAGTCCGCTGCCGGTATTTCCGGAGATAGAGCCGGGCAAAGAGGAATTTTTCAGCATGGAGAGAAATGATACCCGGGTTTACGAATTTGATGTAGATGAACCGGGGATATACTGTTTTCAGACAACAGGAAGGCTCAGCACATCCTTGACTTTAAGAGACCGCTTTGTCGTAAGAACTCATCATGAAGTTGCCAATGGAGTGGGCCGTAATGCGTTAATTCAGGCATACCTGCTCCCAGGGAGATATCAGGCAGTAATTAAAACGCACGACAGAAGTACCGGACGACTGAGCCTGTTACTGGATAAAAACGAAATGATAAATGGTGGGACTTTGTCACTGAAACAGGAGAAACGTCATAATGTACCCGCTGGTACAGGTATCCGGTACAGTGTTCCCATTACAAATGAAGCCACTTACCAAATTATTACTCAGGGACAAAACGGGTATTTTA
>DATGNN010000373.1:0-4486 GCA_035306725.1 Chitinispirillaceae bacterium
TGTACAGGTCATTGAATTTGACCTGCTTTTCAGTTTTCTTTTTCGCAACAGATACACTTGCTGGTTGCTGATTCTCAACAACCAAAGACCCGATCAACAATACTGGAATTAGAATCAATACAACAATAAACAGTTTTGCGCCTGTTGTAAGTTTCATTTTAATATCACCTTGTATGTATCGCCAATAGCGACAGGCGCAAAAAACAGTTGTTCTACACCGTCAACTTCGTTATAAAACCATTCAATGTCTTTGCCGTTTACTTTTACGTCTTTCACATTGTCAATTCTTATGACAATTGAACCGGTTCTTTCTCCTGTTGCGTTATCTGTCCAGCATCTATAAAACTCATTTTCAGATTCAACAGTTATGCTGAATGATGATTCAGGGTTCATCAATCCGCATCCAGACAACATTAAGGCTGATAGTAAAATTAAAGCTTTCATGTTTCACCTCTTCTTTAAAGTATATGCGTTATATCCCATTTTCTCTATTCTTTCCACGATACAGCGTCCGCAAAGTAACCCAGAACCACCATTTTTCCCTTCTGGTTTGATTTTCTCCCATAGTTCATCTGAAACTATGAGATCGACTTTGTAGTTTTTGCCGCATTGCTGGCAAGTACAGGCCATTGTCCGCTCCTCTGTTTAGTGTTAAAGTGTGCCCCCGAAGGGGCTTTGTGCGTTAATGTTAATCTTCCGGAAATACGATGTCACATTCAAAGTCGTATTCTCCAATTTTTTGAGAGATACGAACCAGATCACATCCCCGCACATCTTCATCATCAGTATCATACTGATGATAGTATTCCAAGTTTGCTTCTGGCATGACAGCTTTAACTTTCTTAACAATAGCCCATTGACTATCGGTAAGCGTTTCTTTTTCGCTTTCGTTAAAATCATCTTCACAGCCTACAATGTGCCAGGCGTTGTGAAGAGGTTCGAGTTCTGCTTTTCGCAAAGGTTCTACCCAATCATTCCAAATCAATGCCAAAACTTCCCGCCTTGGCATTACGTCTGCCTCCCACCGTTCTTTTTGAGAGTCAGAACCGAAGCGTTTGACAGCTTCGGATAACTGCGCTACTTTTCGAGCGTTGCACTCTTCTTTCTCTTTCTTTCCTCTTTTTTCAGTTTCTTCTATTATCCTAATCTTTAAATTATGAGATCCTTTCCAGTCGCCGTCCCATTTCGGTATGTCACCACCTCTTTCATACTCATTTACAAGTGGCAAGTACTGCTGGTCCCATTCAGCAACTTTTTTCAACCGAAGCTCTTTTGCTTCTATAGCTTTGCGCTCCTCTTCCTTTTTCTTGCGCAAAGACTTTTCTGCTTCGACGACGAGTATCTCAGCAGCTTCCTCGCCTGACAAAATCTTATTTTGATCTGCCCAGATACGGTTTTTATAACCGCATCCCATAGTAAGATTTTTTACAGATAGTCCCCCATTGGGTTCAACATAAACGACTTCTCTGTCAATATAGGTAGACAGATCAGATTCAACAGTTTGTTCTTGACTACCATCAAGACCCGCTTTGATGAGGTTTTTCTGATACTCCTCTGTGATAGTGTAATGGATAGTTGTTAATTTAGACATAACGTCCTCCTTGCCGGTAATTCCGGCCAGTTTTGCAATTCTCGGTTGCTCTGGCACTTCCAGAGATTTCCACTCCCGCCAACGTGGAGGCGATTGCCAGGGAGCGTTGCCCGCCGTAGCGGGCTTTGCTGTTAATTACGATAAGTGGACCGGAACTGTTTTCCAGCCGCTTGACACTGTAAAAAAGTGCCAGTATTCTACATTTTCTACACGGCCGTTTATATCGTCATATGTTGACAATTCAACGACTACACAATATCTTGACCGTGGAACTAATACAGTTTCCACGATCGTTTCAAATCTATCGCTTGAGTTTTCTTGTTGAATGATATCGCATTCTCCTCTTTGAAGTAAAACTTCATAAGAACCACTCCAGCCCGAACAGCCTCCGTATGATCCCCGGAGGCGTTTTGTTAGCTCCCCGTCCCCTTTGCTTCCGGCAATCAGCCGAAAAATATCGGAATGCTTTATCTGAAATTCCGTATATTCAGTCAACTGATCAATTGATCTTACGTCACTGATCAACTTTGGTTCAGGATTCAGATCTCTTTCTTCTTCTGCATATTTTACTATCTTTTTTCTGATTTTATTCATTTTAAACCTCTCTCTGTTAAGTTACGCCCGGCAATGCCGGGCTTTGTGTTTTACAAAATTTCTAATGCGCTCAAATTTTTAACTTTGCCAATTTCTCGTTTCGCTGTTCCAGCTGCGTTGTACGTTTGACGTCTTGCGCCTGTGCGTGATGTGTAACCTGACGGTACTTTTCCATCAATTAACATTACGCCCAGAATTCGACATCTTTTTTCGCTGATCTGTTCGGCGGCTGCCGTTATCGTTACACCGCGCCAGCCAGCGGGCGTAAAAACTGAAGAACCGTACTCAACCTTAATGTTTTTTGTTGTTTCTGACATGATAACTCCTCCGTTTATTCCCCGGTTCCTCCGGGTCGGTAGCCGGTGTTTCCGACTCTCTCAATCATTCTATCTATAATATACCACAATTTTAATAAAAATGCAAACTTTTTTTAATCTTTTTTTTAAAATAATGAAAATAATGTGAAAAATGCGGTTTTTGGGCTAATTTGGGCAGTTTTTGAAGATAAAAAAAATATATGTACTGATACATTATTATATATGCGGATTTGGGCAGGTCAGGCAGGTAGTGCAGATGTGTGTGATGATGATTACTTGGCAGCTAATAAAACGATACCGATTATCAGACTACTCAAACCTGATGCAAGCGTACCGATTGCCATTATGTAAAACCAGTTTAGCCGGTTGTAAATCGTTTTTATGTTTTCGTTAATTGACACAATGCCTTTTTCTATATTTCCAGATCGTTCATTGCAAAGTTCTTTTGAAACACCTTCCATGGTTATTTCCCTTTGTTATGGTTCTTTTTCCAGTTCTTTACAGCCTCAAGTATACCTGTTGCGCAAGCTACTATCCCACCGTACACTTTTTCTGGTGAAACAATAATCCCGAAATCAGATACAAATTCCGAAACGTCAACAGATATTTGATTTGCGGCAGCAGCAAGTGCCCCGACAATGATTGTTACTACAATTCCCTTTTTTAAAGTAACTGATTTTTTATATTCAGTGTATTTCTTTTTCATAATAAAAACTCCTTTTTATAACCATTTACACCTTTTAAGAACTGGCTTCAACATTTTGTCAACACCGTACATTTTGTAATATCGCATTAACGACTTTGTATAGAAATAATAATGATGGTCAATAATCGTAAAGGGAAAGATTCTTCTATAAAAAGGTTCCGTTCCAATTTGCATTTCAGAACCTGCATGTTTACCAATTCCAAAATCAAGCCTTGTTACTAAATCCCAGTTGTTAACGACACGTAAATTTAATCCAGAGCATTTATTTATCTCTGCTGCAAATTCTGCATTGCCGCAAACCGGCGAACCGAAATTAATACATGTTGACGTTATATTGAATCTTGTTTGCAAATACCAGTATGTAAATTGCGCCATTGTGCCACCGAGTGAATGCCCTGTACAATAGACCGGCTTTTTTCCATCATAATTATTTTTTATATACTTTCGAATCTCAGGAGCAAAGAACATGAACAGATCATAAAAACCACTATGCGCACCGAATTGATTCGGTGCTATTCTGAAGTTGTTCAACCATGCCTTCATTCCATCTGTTCCCCGAAATGTAAAGACAAGCTTGTCCGGTTTGTCCAGAATATACATGTACTCAATGACGTTATGCATTTCAAGAAATATGGAATCCGGATACCTGGCTTCAACATGATCAGAAATGTAATCTGTCAGATCATCATCCCCATCACCGGAATCATGTTTATTGTATCTGCAAAGTTCTGCCAGCTTCCACATTTCTGCAACTGTATAAGGTAAACCTTTCATAGCATCTCCAATAATGTTTTTTTGAATGCTACCCTGTCAAGCATAAAGCCAGGACATAATTCATGATGATATTCAATATTTAGAGTTTTGCCATAAGCCCTGCAAAGATCGTGATACATGCGTGCGCATTCGTTAATTTGATGTCCGTTTGGTTCATATAAGTTAAAATCTCCTACTATACAAACACCAATTGAATCTTTATTTTCCCCCAGAGCATGTGCGCCTATCATTCGTATGTTACGGCCATGTTGAAACCGCCCTTCTACAGGCACAACAAAATGGTAACCGATATCCTCAAATTTTGCATCTGTCCTGTTAATATGCCATTTACGTATTATGTTTACATCGCCAAAATCACTTAAAGAGTGATGAAATATTACCCTGTTTGTTTCGGCTCTTAGTTTCATAATACCACACCTGTTATTTTGCCATCAATAAAATTATACCGATAATCAAGCTGCTCAAACCAGATGCAAGCGTTCCGATTGCCATTACATAAAACCA
>DATGNN010000374.1:0-11229 GCA_035306725.1 Chitinispirillaceae bacterium
TTCTTTTTCTGCTCGGGGTGCTTATTTCTGCTAAAGATATAACATCCGATGTAACTGCACCATAAAGATCTGGGTCATGTTCGGTGCCATTTTGTCGAATAATTTTCCCGGATTCGAGTATATGTTCAATCGAAATGTTATCACTCGAAGAGAGAGAACTCATCAAATCACTATAGAGTGCAAGACCTGCCATTTCCGTACCATGACCACACTCATCAGTTTTCAGCCATTCAGTGTTGTAAGCATGTAAATCTTTATCTGAGAGAAATGGTTTAATTAACGGATGTTCATGGTTGACACCTGTATCCAAGAGAAGTATGGATACTTCATCATTAATTGTTTTTTGGAGTCTTCGCAGTAGATCGTCAACCCATTCCTGCTGAAATTTCCGTGGCATGTCGAGGAATTGGGTTGGTGTTTCCTTTGCTTTTCTTAATTCCGCGATACAGTTTAATAAATCTATGGATTCTTCAATTTGAGCGCGATTACCAAATGCAAGCAATACTGTTCTATCGGGAAAAACTAATTCATTTTTATCGACTCGCAATCCTACCTTTTTAGCATTATTTCTGAAAAAAGAGACTATACCCTCACGATTTTTTCCAGACCTCAGCCAAACTTCCCACCATATTGGGTTATTACCAGAAGGTAACAAGCTATTTTCATCTGTCCAAAGGCCATCAACAGTAGCTTTCTTTATATCAGCGATGTTTGCAAAGAGCTTATCGTTTTCAGCCGAATGCAAGTATTTATCTAATTTTTTAAGGAATATATCGATTTTGCCTTCAGGTACAAAAACAACAGCGTACGTATCGTTTTGAATAGTTCGCACACATAAAAGTTCAATTCCTGAGTTTCGAAGATCGAGACTCTCGTGTTTAAGTTGGTAATTTGGCTCGCTTTTAAAGATTATTGTTATACCTTCTAGCCCGGAAATCCCCAATGCACTCCTTTTATTACCAAGTAAGGTCTGCTCAACTTTAATGTTTTGAAATTTCTGAAAAAGATAATCGTACTGATCCTGTCTATTACGCGGAAACTTTATGATTTGTGGCCCACGCCCAGGTGCGCTTTTATACTTTTCTGTTGTAGTAAATTCAGGAGGTAGTTGAAGGTGGCGGTATTTGAATCTCTCAGGTCCTGCCGGCATAAAGAAGCTCACTTGTTATTATATGTATTTGAAATCCTGGAATGATAGCGGATTCTTTCATGAAGCATCTGTTTAACCATCTGTTCTGTTACAAATTCTTTTTTTGAAATAATCATCTCTTTTATCGCATCTTCGCAGGCTCGTGTTATTTCAGCAAAACTAAGATCCTTCGCATTTTGAGCCAAAACGGAATAATCAATATCATTAACAACAAAACCGGCTAATTTATTCTGAATAAGCTCGGAAATCTGCATTTTATCAGGAAGCGAGTATTCGATCACATCATCAAATCTCCTAAACAATGCGTAATCCAGCATGTTTGGATGATTTGTTGCAGCTAAAATCATACTGTTTGAACAATCATGATCAATGAATTGCAAAAAACTATTAAGTACACGTCGTATTTCTCCAACATCATTGCTTGAAGCTCTCATTGCACCAATTGAATCGAATTCATCAAAAAGGTAAACACCCCGGTGTTTTTGTAAGGAATCAAAAACCATTCGAAGTTTTGCAGATGTTTCACCCATAAATTTTGTGATAATCGATTCAAGTCTAATTATAAAAAGAGGTAGATGTAGTTCACCCGCAAGAGCAAATGCGGTCATAGTTTTGCCTGTACCTGGAGGTCCGATAAGCAAAAATTTCCTGCGTGGTTGAAGACCATGAGCTGTAATTTCCTCAATATGTCTCTGTTCCTGGATAACCCGATCTAGTCGCAAAGAAATATCTTTCGAAAGAATCATCTCTGAAAGTCGTGTCTTGGGATAAGAGGCTGATAAAAGCCGTGCCAATTCTCCTTGTGGTTGAACTAATGGAACTGTATTGTTTAATTCAGCAGAATCTCGCTTTTTTCTTGCATTATCTATAAGTTGTCGGAGCTCTTCTGCGATTTTACCATGGCCAAGTTTTGCTTCATGCGCGGCAATTTGCAATCCATAGGTGATAAATCGTTCATCATCTTTTGAGATGAAACTCTCGAAGAGTGCTTTTAGTTGAGCAATTGTAGCCATATAAAAATTATAAAATTTTCATTAAGTATTTTAAAGTACAGTCTAATATAAAATAGTTCGTGTAAGTTATTTTCAAATTAAAAGAATTCCATAATGGGAGAAACCCCTTATGGTTGAATTTACGACTTTTTTCAAATAATCGCAAAACTCTTTTTATTTTTTTTACGAATAAAACTCTTAATCAGTGGATCGGGAGGTTCGAGTACTCAATAGTGTATTTATATTACGGGTTTCGTTATAAAAGAATAAGGCGAAAAAAATAAAGCAAACTGAAATATAAAAGCCATCTCCATAATGGAGATGGCTTCAATAATTTAACATGCTAAAAAAATGAGAATACGTTTATTGCTTATCTCGCAAAAAGAATTTTTTTATAGTCAGTCTTATTCTTAAATCTGTTGTAACGAATATATACAGACCTTGAAACTCTTTGTGAATTGCCCATTTTCCGTCCAGTAAGATCATATATGTTTGAAGATATTAAAGCTTGCCTTACGCCGGTTTGCCTTCGTGTTCTATCTACAAAGTGTTGTTTTTCCACACCGGAAGTAAATAGTGACGAGAAAAACAGTGCAACTGAATCAATTGAATTTTCTCGTGCACCAGAAAGCTTATGCACAAAGTCATGACCTTCACCCGGATACGTAATAAGTTTACTGTTAAGCCCGAGTCTTTTTAATACACTGTTAATGACAGCACTGCCAAATACATAAGGCAAACCAGCCGTGCTGAAAACATAACCTGAATCGTAAGGTACTATCACGTCTTCATTTCCATGGATACAGATCATAGGTATTGCAGCTTCGACAGTAATCCAGGTTGTATCAATTACAGCTCCTGCAAATCCTGCAACTCCTTTAACCGATGATGAAAACGAGAGGTTATCCCCTGTTTCCAGCGGACCCAAACCTGCTGTATCATCTATAATATTCCGGAATTTTTCTTCAGTTATCAGTGCCTGGTTTAATGCAATTATTGCTCCGGCAGAATATCCGCACAGAAAAATCTCATCTGTACTTATTTTATAGACATCTGCATTTGCCCGAATAAAACGTACCGCTGCTTTTGTATCCTGAATTCCTCTGTATGCAGCCTTGGTTATCTCTGCAGGATCCATCGACGCCATATTCAAACCAACCCGATAATCTATGGCAACTGAAACATAACCTTTTTTTGCAAGATACTCCGAAACCGGAACGGAAAATGCTGCATCATCCTTGTTTCCGGATATAAAGGATCCGCCGTAGAGTACAACAACAACCGGGCGATTATCCATTTCATCATTTTTCGGTTGGTAAATGTCCATTTTCAGATCAACAACAGAATCACCCGAATAGTATTGTGCAGACCTGTATGTAACCGTCTCTTTCTCGATTTCTGAAAAAACTGAATCAACAAAACGGGTATTCGCGGTAACTGACACAACTGCAAAAAGATTCAACAAAATAAGGGCAAAAGCGTTTTTTAGCATCTGTAACTCCATTCATGTTAAAAACAAAACACCTGATAATATAATTATAGAATTATATCCCCTTAAAATAATAAAAAGTTAATATTACCTTAAATTATTTCTGTTGATCCATATTGAACTAAAGTTCACAAATTGTCATTGTGAATGATATCTGCCTATAATTTATCTTCTATACCAGTAATCTACCTTGATCGAAAACACGAAAGGATGGAAATCGAATGACACCCAACAAGAATCTTCTTGAAAAATATGCCAGAGTTTTGATTGATTTTGCGCTTAATGATGGTGAAGGGATAAAAAAGGGAGATGTCGTGTATTTAGTTACCCAATCGCCTGGAATACCACTGGCCCAGGAAGTTTACAGGTCAATTATAAGGAGTGGTGGCTTTCCGCTGATTCAAATACAGGATGACAGTTTTTCACTAATATCATTGCTTGAAGGCAGTGATGAACAGCTAACCTTCTTTCCAGACAAATTTTATAGAGGGCTTGCCGACAATATTGATCATTATGTAAGAATCCTGGCAGACAGAGATCCGCTTTTTCTCTCGAAAGCTGATCCGCGTAAAGTAGTACTTGCAAGTAACAGTACTAAACAATTCAGAATCTGGCTTGATGAAAAAGAGGACGCAGGAAAATTCACATGGACCCTTTGTCTTTATGGAACAGAAGGAGCTGCACGTGAAGCCGGTTTGTCTGAAGAAGAGTACTGGCAGCAAATTGCCAAAGCATGTTTTCTTGATCATGATGATCCGCTGAAAAAATGGCGTGAAGTTTCCGGGCAGATGCAGTCCATTCTTGACCACCTCAACAATATGCCGATCAAAAAGGTACACGTTGAAGCAAAAGATACCGATTTGTGGGTCGGTATTGGTGAAAAAAGAAAATGGCTTGGTGGCAGAGGTAGAAACATTCCAAGTTTTGAAATTTTTACATCACCAGACTGGCGTGATATCGAAGGCAAGATTTACTTCGACCTTCCCCTTTATAGATACGGCAATATCATTAAAGATATCCGACTCGAGCTTAAAGAAGGTAAAATTATCAAAGCCCGGGCAGCTCAGAATGAAAATCTTCTTAAAGAGATGATTTCCCAGAAAAATGCCGATAAAATTGGCGAGTTTTCATTAACAGACAAACGTTTTTCACAGATTAACAAATTTATGGCCAATACACTTTTTGATGAAAATTTTGGCGGAGAATTCGGTAACACACATCTTGCAGTGGGGAAAGCATATCATGACGCGTGTCAAATAAACCCCAAAGATATGAGTGAAGATGATTTTAAAAGACTGGGTTATAACGATTCGCCTGAACATACAGATATTATCGCCACAACAAACCGAAAAGTTACAGCCATACTTGACGATAACAGCAAAAAAATCATTTATGAAGATGGAGAGTTTCGAATTTAACCTAAATCGGACAATTAGTTTACGATGTGCTGCACAACGTCACTATCTTTCACCGTAATCGTTGTCGTTGTCGTAATCGTAATCGTGCACGAATGAATATTAAAAAACGTTCTGGATCTGATTCTTTTGCCAAATGTCCGCGAAGCACATCGCGTGAAGAAATCGTTACTGTTTATGTTTAATCATAACCCATTGAGCAATATTATATTTAACGTTTTACCATAGATTATTATATCTGTTCGCTTCTGGAAATCCATCAAATTTGATATGGTCAAAATACTCCAAAGAAGATTAATTATAAGGCAGGAGCTTTCCAGATAATCCTGAGCGAATCAAGGTGAGCTGATGCTTCTTTTAAAGCAGTTTTCAGTCTCACCAGTTCTTCTTTTGCAGCGTTAATTTCATCTTCGGATATCGACCTGTTTTTCTCTCTGAGTACAATCAATCGTGTTACTTCACTACCGGCAATCATGTCCATCTTTTTTATTGCATCGTGGATAATATCCTCCATTTTACTTTCCGCGATTTCTGCACTTCTTTGTTCCATATCAGGAATCAGACGATTTTTTATGTCGTCGTTATCAAGGACAGACAGATTACCGCATTCCTGTAAAACCTTCAAACCAGGAGGAATCTCTTTTGTTCGATCCTTTAATAATTGATCAACTACAACCCTGACCGGAACAGGTGGCAAAAAACGGCTGGTATTTAATTGTGGTGGCGCAATACATTCAATAACATAAACTGTTTCCAGAAACAATGCAGGTGTTTGATCAGACGGCCAGAAAGCAAGTGATGAATTTCCTGTTTCTGAACCAAGAAAAAGATCGATTCCTTCAAGAACAGCCGGATGATCTGGAGTGAAAAACTCAATATCCTCCCGATGAAGAGCAGTTGTGCGGTCGAATGTAATTACAGGGCGTGAGTTCCGAATCCCTGGAAGATGATCATCAAGATCACCCTCCGACCATAATTTGTAAATCTTATCGGTTATTTCTTCAATGTAGATTCCCCGTTTTCTCAGCAAATCTTTAATTACGTTTACAAAGTTAATGTTTCTTTCGAATTTCTTTATCTGATTGACAAGTTCTTTACCTTCATCTGGCTTGAATGAGTATTGTTCGAGTAACCGGTCCCGACCTGAATGCAACCGTTTTGAAACGATTGAAACTTCATTAACTATTTTCTGAATTAAGCTGTTCAATTCAATTTCAAATTTCTGGTAATCTGAATACTCTTCAGTAACAAATTCATGTATTCTGGATTTATATTTTTCGAATACTTCCTGAGCAGAATGAACAATATTGTTGAAAATCCCCATTCCTTCATGAAAAATTCGTGCAAGCACCTCATGAGCTGTACCGTTAATAAAAGGCACATGGATTATTATTGGCCCTTTCTGACCTATTCTGTCAAGTCTTCCGATTCTTTGTTCAATAAGTTCAGGATTTGCAGGCAAGTCAAAGAGAATCAAATGATGCAGAAACTGGAAATTCCTCCCTTCACTTCCAATTTCTGAACAGATTAAGATTCGGGCACCATCATCTTCAGCAAAATAAGCTGCATTGCGATCCCTCTGAATCAAAGTAAGGCCTTCGTGAAAAACAGCAGTTTTTACCCGTATTTCCTTTTGTATGGCTTTATCTATTTTCTGAACATCTGAACTCGCGCTAATAAGGAGAAACTTATCTTTTTTATGCATTTTTAACAGTTTGACAATGAATTCAATTCGCGGATCAACTTTCATATCAATCGGATTTTCGATCTGTTTTAAGAATTTCTTATATGATTCGTTATATTCATGACGAATCTCTGGCGCGACCTGCAAAGGTATAACATTAACGGTACGCTGTGGAAATCCACCAACAGATGATCTGGTATTACGAAACATCACCCGACCAGTACCATAACGATCGATCAACTGATTTACTGTTTGATCATTTGTTACTGAAACATCCTCTGCCGGTGTAATTTTAGATTTCGCAGCCTTGCGAGTCTGTGGTAATAGAGAGAACAAAAAAGTCTTTTCTTGTTCATTCAGAGTTTTCTTTTCTAATAACCTGCCTGTAAGAGCTGCAATTCTCCCATAGCCTTGCGATTCCTTCTTGAATCCTTCAAAATTTTCGTAACGTGAATGATCGAGTAATTTCAGATGAAGAAAATGGTTTTTTTCACCAAATTGCTGAGGTGTTGCAGTCAGCAAAAGCATATCACGTGTTTTCCCGGAAAGAATTTCTACGAATGGATAGAGAACAGAATTTTCAAAAATATGATGAGCTTCATCAATAATTAAAAGATCCCATCCGGCTTCAATTGCGTACTGTTGCAGCTGTTTTGAATTAGCTATAAAATTAATATCTGAAAGAATCAATGATTCGGATAGAAACGGATTATTATCCATCTGAAAAGATTTTAAAAACTCTTTGTCAAATATTTTAAACAGTGTGTTAAACTTGCGGAGCAATTCAACAAACCAGATATGAATTAATGATTCCGGAAGTAAAATCAAGGTACGGTTTGCCTGCCTCTTTACCATAAGATTGTGAAGGATCAAACAGGCTTCAATGGTTTTTCCTAATCCAACCTCATCAGCAAGCAAAAACCTTCTTATATGCCTTGAAGTCACCTGTTTTGCAATATACAATTGATGTGGTATGAGCTCGATTCTACCACCAGTCCAGCCCCGAACTGGAGATTTATTTATCTCATTTCTGAGTTTAAGTATCGCATATCTGAGATTAAAATCAGAAATAGAATCAGTATGCCCTCCTAGCAATCTATCAAGAGGTGTTGTAAGTGTAACTGTATCACAGATCTTATTTTCTTCAATATCACCTGTATCTGTTTTATAAATTATTAATCCTTCATTTTCGACCAATGATTTGACTATCAGGTTATGATTATCACGGATACGAATCGTATCACCTTTCTGAAAAATAACTCTTCTCAAAGGAGCTGTGTCTATAGCATACTGACGCAGAAGTGAGCCACCATGAAAAGAGATCGTAATTCGACGATGGTCTACTTGAGTAACTGTTCCAATGCCCAGTTCCGGTTCCATTTTACTAATCCATCTTTGACCGATTACGATTTTATTGATATATTTTTGGGATTCAACAGTTTCATTATATGACATATGCATTGGGAATTCGTCATTATCCTGCCATCCTGGTTTTTTTCTTTTTGACAAATTGAGCTCCAGTTTTTTTCAGATTAAATTTAAACCGAGATTAACCCTGAACAGAAATCTTCTATCAGCTATTTTTACATTAGAATAAAGGCTGTTATCAGGAATTTTTTTATACAATACTTGAACCACATTCCACTGCGAGGACATCCCCTTACACCCCAATTCCTGCTAAGAAACGCTGTAAGAAGTAGTACTGAAGAAAACATTAGAGTATTGAGGAAGACTCGAAAACAGTTGAATATAATATAAAATGAATTTAATAATTAAGATTTTGATTAGACATTTTAACCCAATATTTGAAAATAATCAAAAAAAGAAACAATCAAACATGAAAAAAAGTAGGGTATTCTCAATCTCTATCAATAGATAACGAAATATTTAATGGAGAGTATTTTCCGGTATTATATAGTACCGCGAAAGGAGGATATTATGGAAATTAGAGAACGTTCGGCTAATGTTAAACAAGTTGCCAAAACTGAGTCATCAGGATTTATGACTGATACTCTTCTTAGTGCAGGTGTGGTTACATTGGCTATATTAGGATTAGTAGGGATATTGCCATTTTATATGGTAACCATTGCTACTATTGCCATGGGAGTAATTCTGTTGGTACAAAATTCAGTAATAGGCGCCGGTTTTTCAGAAGTTGCCCGGGACAAAGCTGAGAAAGCTGGTGTAGGCGCCGGAATTACTTCAGAAACAATTGGTGGCGTAGGTGGAGTGGTATTGGGAATACTTGCATTACTCGGGATTTTCCCTGCTATTCTAATACCGATAGCGATAATAGCATTTGGAGCATCTTTGGTTTTAAGTGCAGGCATACCAAGCCAGATGAATACCTGGGTTGATGAAAGTTCTACTGAAGGAGATTCATCCAGAAAAATGTCAAAGGTATCTGCTGGTAGTATAAGCGGATTACAGTTTCTGGTTGGTTTAGGAGGTATTACTCTGGGAATTTTGGGACTATTGGGTTACTCTCCATTTTTTCTTAGTTTAATAGCGTTGATTGGCCTTGGAGGTTCTGAACTGATTAGTAATGGGTTCCTTGGAGCACGAACAGGTCAGTTATCAGCTGCAAAAGTCAGATATTAAACTGCACCGATCGGATGCGGTTAAATCCGCATCCCTTTTTGCTTTTTTCTGCCGCGTAATGTTTTCACCTTACAATATCCTGCTGAGGCGTTCTTTTATCCTGTAAATTTTTCAAGAATTTTGCATAATTTCCAAATGACAACACACTTCAACAAATACTTTTCAATACATGTAACTTTTTAATTGATATATGACAAACTTATATTTTGCACTTGTTGTGTTTCTTGCTAAAAGGGGATATCAGGGTACATATTTATTCTGGTAATACTCATTATTGGTTATTGAGAATATAGAGAATATGAAAACTGTTTTCGGTTTTTTGATAATATTGGGATATTGCAGTTCCCTTTTGTCCCAAAATACTGATTCCCCCTGGAAAGTTTCACTGAGTGCAAATTTAACTTGTGCTTTAAATGCCTTAAGCCAGAACTATTCAGGCAACAGTGCCGGATCCTTTGTATGGATTGCAACGGCCGATCCTGTTATTACAAGAAAACTCGGAGAAACCGCAATCAGTGAAAATTCATTTAAAATTGGGTTTGGTCAGACAAAAATTCAGGATAAGAACACAAAGAACTGGTCTTCACCTGTTAAAACCACCGATTTTATCGGCTTTAATTCAACACTAAAATTTAACACACAATATTTTAAAAGCTCATATCTATCATTTAAAATTAACAGCCAGTTTATTGATGATCTCCAGAAGAAGAATATAAGATATTTAAATCCCGTTGAAATGAAAGAAAGCTTCGGCATCAACAGGAGTTTGTTTTCAAAAAAAGAGTTCAGATGGAAAATTGACTTTGGAGGTGCTTTGCGACAGGGAGTAGACCGTCATGTCGCAGAGTTTGATTCAGCTATGTTTACAACCAAACACAGGAACAATCTGGAATATGATGGTGGATTTGAATTTGGATCTGAAATCATAATTAATCGTAGCAGCTGGCTTTCAATCACCAGTAAACTTTACACTTATCAGGCTTTGTTCCGACCGTCTGGTCAAAAGTTAAAATCAAATGACTGGCGCTATCCGGATATCAAATGGGACAGTTCTGTTAAGGTCTATTTAACATCTTTCCTGGCTTTTAATTACATGATTCATTTAACTTACAACAAAGACCTCGATTCAGACCCTTTTATAAAACAGATCTTTGGTGCATCTTTGTCGTTTAATTATTTAAAATGATCCAGGTTTGATTTAAATTAACAGCTACGGTCAGAAGGGCTGAGATCCCCTGTTAAAGTTTTCGAGGTGGACCTGCTCACTCCTTCTTTCCGCAGCAAGTTGCTTACAATCAATTGATTCGAATATTAAGCAGGCTTCTGTACAGGCCTTTTTTTGCTGACATTTTCATATACAGCTGAAAATCCGGCAATAGCAGCCAATGCACCAGTAATCATATTGTTATAATATACACCGGGATACATTCGCAGTACCGGTATGAAAGTGGAAATAACCAGCCATAAACCAACTAATATCGAAAGCACACCTTCCCATTGTCTGACTCTTGACATGGAAAACCCACAAAAACCTATTACAAGTCCGACAATAAAGTTGTGCCATGCATATGTTGATGGTGTAAAATAGAAAAACGGAGTAATAAACAACCATACACCTAAAATACCATTAACCCATCCTTGCCACATATTATTCTCCTCTCCTTCAGGTCAATATCATCACCTTCAACTTTTAAATGCAATTATCGGGCCGATTACGAAATTATCTGGCATCAGGATTTCCGTTAATACAAGCTGTTACGATACTACCTGGATGTTCTTAACCAACACAGTATTTCCAAATTATAATGGAACTGTCAAATTGCCCTCAGTTACAAAGTACAGATTTTACATACGTTACCGACATGGCATAATATTTGAGACTCTTATTTGTTATCAGG
>DATGNN010000375.1:0-17546 GCA_035306725.1 Chitinispirillaceae bacterium
TCATGTTCCGGCGGTTGATTCATAAGATCTTCATGCGGTGGAAAAGGACTCCTCCTGTCAAAGATAACGTCAAGCCGGATTCTGGATCCTGATCGCATTTGTATTCCCCATAAAGGCACAGACAAATAATACGCATATGTATCATCTGATTCATTGTATGTATCTTCAATTCTATTAGGTTTCTGCCGCATAATGGCTTCCCGGATAGGTGTATTTAGACTGTCAAAAGACTTCTGAAAACCAGCTTCATCATACACGATACCTATGTCAAGACGGGCTCCTAAATCATTTTCGAAACCTTCCTTTGCCCTGAAATAAAGTCTTACATCAAGAGAGTCATAGGCTTTTACATCCTGATTAACAATGTTCATACCTAAGCCAGGAAGATCTCCCCAATAATATCGAACTGCCCTTATATCAAAATCAACATGCTCAACCGGAGTCGTAAACTCATAATATACCCCCCCGTTATCATCAATCGTCTCTCCAGACTGTACATAGAAATAATAGGTAGTTTTCTCTTTTAAACCACCTATTTTTACAAAATGGAATTTAACAGGCACTCCAGCGATATCTCCATCATGAACAGTTGTTGGTGGTTTGCTTTCTCCAAAAACCACCCTGCTGTCAAAAGCACCGTTTGGAGTATACCAGAATATTTCAGCAGAATCGGAAGTTACCTGACAGATTTTTACATTGGCAATCTCTGCCTCTGTCAAACAGTTTTGAAGAGTTGTAAAAGTAAAATAAACGGGTTTTTTATCCTCATCTATATTCAGTATTACTGAATCATTGCCAAACAGATCACTAACAAGTACATCAAAACAATACTCTGTTCCTGGCAACAAGTCTGTCAGCTCAATCCGGTGTACTGCAGTTGCAGAATCGCTTGAAACTGTCATTTCCGGATTAGAATTTGTTCCATAGCGAATTGTTGAAGTACCATAACGTGTCTGGCTAACTTCAATGATTGCATTATCACAACCAACATATAATATTTTCACCTTCGCTCCAGGTTTTTTTAACGGTTCCTGTTTAGCCAGTCCCATTACAGGAAGAAATATTGCCGTTGTTGCATCAAGTGAAATTTCTGAGTGGTAATGACCATTAAATCCACCCATAAAGTCATCATATAAACTTGTAATAGGTGGATACCCTGCAGAAAGGGCCCCAACAGGTGGACAATATTTGTAAAATGCCCCAGGTGTATTTTGTAACTCCGGATTTGATGCACGATGATGAGGATGGTTCAGGTTTTTTGAACCTACTCCAACTATCATACTTACATCCCAGGGATTAAGACCCAACATAAAATTCATTTGTTTTAACAAAACCGATTTCACCTCCGCGGTTTTCCAGTCAGTAGAACCAGGGGTGTTTGGTAATTCAATACCTTGAATGTCACTTGCAATATCATAATAACAATAAAGTTCAGTTATATTTCCTGCCTGATATCGGTTTGGCATCCATGTACCAGCCCAATCATCATGCATCGTTCCCCACAATTCATCACATTGAAGTACATTTTTTTTCCAATGAAAACTGGATTGTGGAAGCGTAATGGCCTGATCGCCATTTTCGATGCTTATATCACCAATATCCACAATAAGACAGTATATAATATCTTCAATTAAGTTAAGGCGTTCATCTGAATCAATTCCATACTCCGCTGCAACATCCTCATCCTTTAATATTAACTGGTATAACCCATATAAAGCATATACTTCCAGATTATCCCAGCTTGTATTAGCTCTAGTTTTTTGCGGACCAGGGTTAACAGTAACAAACCACCCACCTTTAAAACCACCTCTGGGATAAATCTCTGGTTCTCCATGTGTTCCGATTTCTTTATTATACAGTAAATCGTATCTATAAATTGTATCTTTCGTTGCATACCAAAGTGCTAATGCTGCAAATGCTAATTCATCATAAGACATTCCACCGCCATTCATTGCTGCATTATAATAACACTCTGGATTCTGTTTACCATATCTATATAATTCTTTTGCTACCTTAAGACATTTTTCACTATACTCAGGATCATATATCTGCATTTCCTTGGCAAAAAATGCCAAACCTGCCGCAAACGACCCGGATGTATTACCACCCAACCCATGTTCAGCAGCGCGGGGAGGCCCACCTCTGTCAACTATAACCATATCCTGATATTCGGGCCGTCCCCACCAGCCATGATCATATCCAAAAGTTCCAAAATCTGTTTTCATAGCAGAAACATTTCCTGCCGCTTGATCGTATGAATTAATTATATAATCCACACCAACTTTTGTTTCACGCAAAACATCAGGTATACGATCAGTATTCTGTGTAATACCATGGTTAAAGGCGTAATGATCTGTATCTCTGTCCTTAAGTGCTGTTGCACAAAGCCCCAAAACTGAAACTGCATAACCTATAGAATTTGGAACTTTAAGATGATCACCTGCATCATGCCATCCCCCAGTTACAATATCTTTTAAATGACAGTCATCATGAAACCAGGACTCATTATCGCCACATCTTGCAATACCAAAATATTTTATCAATGCATCTTTGACCATTCCGTAAACATTATCATTAATAATAAAAGGCGCTGACGTATCTGAATTAACTATTACCTTGTACCTGCCCTCAGCCAGTTGCGGTAAGAATCCTTTAAATACAGTCCCGGAAATTTCAGGACCAAGTAATTCATATTTAATATCACCTCCTGAAATCAACTGCGCTTTGTGATAACTCTTTATATTTAATTGACCGGATGTTTGCTTTCCCGTGCTCTGCAATGTCCCCGTTCCTGCAATATTTGAATTTTCAATGTTAATTACAGTGAATTCTGAAGCTGATGAACCTACATAATAAAACAACTTTTCATCATCAATACGATAACCAGCTTGGTTGATACGAACCCGTGAAATGTTTAGGTTTATTGAATCCCTTAGCAATTGATCCATTGTATCCGGCAACGGATTTGCAATCGGAGCGTATGGAAGAGGGTCTGTCACATATTGGCCAAAAACAAATTGCAGAGACAACAATAGAACAAAAACGGTTAAATGTTTTTTAAATTTCATATTCCCCTCTGATTTTTGTATCAAATCTGACCTTATTCATTAATATAATAGTATCAGATAACAATTATCGGTTCGTTTCTAAATTAAATTTAGAAAGAAGCTACAACAAGCATTTTAATAATATGGAATACGTACATGTTAAATGTAGTTTATACGCTTCAGTAACCAGATGCAATCATCCTGAAAACCTCTGCAGTCATGCGCAAGTTGGAATAGCAATATAAGACACTGTTGGAAATATTAACAAATGATTTTGCATTTACCTGAATCAGCTTTTACGACTCACACTATGTTTTAAACAGCATTCAGATCATAACCGTGCACAATAAATAGTAGCAGTGCCCGCAAAAAGAATCGTTACTATAGTATTACACGTGCTTGAATCCACCAAGAAATTAAACACACCAGTTTAACCACTTCTTCTCAAAGCCAGCATCGTGATATCATCATAAGGCGGATTACCTGCACCATGCTCTTTAACCGCATCATCTACTCTCTGTACCAGTTCATTAGCACTATGAGAAGGAGGATCAAGCAGTTTCGAAAGTCTTTCTTTTGAAAACAATGTACCATCCGGACTACGCGCTTCAGTTACACCATCTGTATACGTAAAAAGCATTTCGCCGGGAGCAAGTTCCAACTCTTTAAAAGCAAACTGCCCATCAGGAATTATCCCTACAGCAGGACCTGTAGTATCAATCCATTTGCGCACTCCACCATCTGGTTTCACTACTGCCGGTGGATTATGACCTGCATTTACATACATGATCGAATTTTTCTTGGGGTCCAATATAGCCATAAAAAGAGTAGCATACATGTAACGACCATTATTTCCATAATGGTGGTTTATCAGATACTTGTTAGTCAAAGTAACTGCATCAAGCGGATGTGAAGCCCCGTAAAAAGCCTGCTCTGCAAGAGCCCTTATCAATGTACGAATCATACCCATAAACAAAGCTGCTCCAACATCCTTACCCGAAACATCAGATAAAACCATTACTATTTCACCACCAGGCAATGTAAAGACATCATAGAAATCCCCGGATACTTCTCTCGCAGGCTGAAATGCAGGAAATACTTCCCATCCATCTATGCAGGGCAACTCTCTTGGTAAAAATGTTGCCTGAATTTCTCTTCCAAGTTCAAGCTCGTGCTTTATAGCTTCAAGATACGCATGTTCAGCATCCCTGAGCTTTTGCAGCTGCTGATTGGCACTTTCCAGTGCCAAAGCCTGCTCCTGAACTTTTTTCATTAATAAAGCACCTTTCAAAGCACTGCTGATATGCTGCCTGAGTATCTCATAAGTTGATCCGTCCCTGCACTTACAAATTTCAAAAATTATGATTCCCAGTTGATCATCCCTGAAAAATAACGGTTCAACAAGTAGTGAACTCGAAACAGGCATAAACTCAGAACCTTCAGGAAACAGATCCGGTTGTTTGAATTTTGTCCTCTTGTTTTCAAGCTCTACCCTGGTACCATGATCAATTTTTAAAACCAAATCCAGCTTTGAGAATGACCTGGATTTGTTCCTGTATAAAGAAACCCAACAATTGGAAATTTCCAGTTTGTTTATTTCATTTGCAATAACTTCAAAAAGATGCTCAAGATTAAAAGCGGATGCAATAGCCTGGCCTGCCGTACGCAGCAAAGTGGCTTTTCGCTCAGCATCAAGACGTCTGTGAGCCTGTGCACGGGCAGCTGCATCCGATATCGTAATATTTGCATTCTGAAACAATTCTTCAATATTGTCTGGAATATTGCCTTTAAAATAGCTCGAAGCCAATTGCCGCATAATAGCAATAATTCGGAACAGTCCGGGACAATCTCCACCAGTTAAAGCCAGAACCCATGCTGTTTTATTGACAACAGAAACGAACCTCTCCCCTTTTGCTCCGGAAATCTCGTTAATGAATGCATTTACAAACCTGTCTATAAGAGACTTGTCGATGCTGCTTTCAGCATTCATTTTCAACTGTTCAACTATTTTATATATTTCTTCAAACAGCTTGTTTCGAATCTCATCCGAAAACTCTGTCATTTTTTCAAAATGTCTCGATCGGATCAATCCCTGTCTGAAGCACCCGCAAGATTGCCTTACAACGACTTTTGCAGGTACAATAATTTTCGCGGGAATCTCTTTGCCTTCAATAAGCCTTATCAGACATTCAACTGCTTTGCTCCCCATTTCAGAAAACGGTTGTCTTACAGTAGTCAGAGGCGGAGCAGAAAAATTACTCTCCTCAATATCATCAAACCCGGCAATCATTACTTCATTCGGAACACGAATATGCCGTTCCTGTAAAGCTTTAAGTGCCCCCAATGCCATATCATCATTTGCACCAACCAGGGCATCAAAAGACAATCCACGCTGATTTAAAAGAGTGTTGGCTGCCTTGGCCCCGGAATCTCTGCTGAAATCTCCGGATAATATGAGTCCTGGATCCGGTTCAATACCATGTTTTTTCAAAACATCGCAAAAAATCTCCAGTCTTTGTTCTGCTTCCTGATTTCCCTCGGGCCCACGTAAAAAAGCGATTTTCCTGCAAGAATGGTTTTCTACAAGATGAGTGATTAGCTCCTCAGTTCCTTTTCTGTTATCCACAATAATTGTTGGAATTGTTTCAATTCCAGGCCCCAAACATACCATCGGAATATCATTGAACCTGCTGTAAAATTGATTGAACTCATCCGGTGAAATGAAATTTCCCAAAGACCCTGAAATAATTATCCCCTTCAGGTGTTTAAGGTTAATGAGGTTGTAAATGATGTTACGCTGAGGTTCATACGGGTCCCACGGAGAAACATTAAGTGACCCGCCAGCATAACAGATCAATGTATACCCCCTCCTTACTGCTTCATCTGAAACACCAATCCAGATATTGGACTGGTATAACCGGTTAAGACTTTCTGTTAGTAATGCAATAACAGGAACTGATTCCGAGGGGTTTTCTTCGTTATTGTGTTTACAGGAAGCTTCATGAATCATAACACAACCTTTTCGTATACGAATAACATATCTTCGGGTGAAATCATTAAATCAAAAACATAGCAAAATACCCTTATGAACTAGTATATAACCTCGTATATAGAAAAGTCAAATTTTTACCCTCGTAAACATGTAAACACTAAAAAGGAATCCGGGACGGTCTATTTTTTTACTTTTATTTAAAAGGTAAAAGATAGTCCGTCCCAAAATCTTCGAATCGATATCGCAAAATCGAATCGGAAATCGGATTTAAGCATTTTTAAAGCATTTATTGCTGTTTAAAAAGCATTTATAACATTATTAAAATTTGAAGTAAAATCAAAGGGATTATTAAATATATGGGAAACCTCTTAATCACACCTGAATCTAAAATATTGGAAGAAAATTAAGACAGCGGAACCGGAGGGACACAGAAGTAAATTCCAAAGGGACAGGCACAGGGTATTAATCTTCTATGCCCTCCAAAACATTTCCGCTTATCAGAGGGGGAAAATCCGGATAAAACCGACTTATCCGGATCCAGAACTTTAGTGATTTTAAAAGTAACTGTGGTTCAGGGGTATTTCTATTTTTATATTTATCCGATTTTTTCCATGTCTGACTCAAGTATTAACCCATAACCACTTCTACTTCAACACTCTCGCCACTCTTGAAAAGCGGAACCGTATTACCCTCAATTTGCTTTCCATTTACTTTAACAGACCTGATCCCTTTACTTACTTTTTCCGGATTTGAAACGGATATTTTATATCTCACTCCCCTGAAAACTCTTTCCACAGAAAAACCAACCCATTTTGAAGGAATACAGGGATCTATTTGCAACCCATTATATCTTGCCTTAATACCAACAATAAATTGTGTTGCTGCCTGGTAAACCCATGAAGCAGTTCCGGATAACCAGCTGTTTCTCGCCAAACCAAACTGTGGATGTTCATCACCAAGAATGTTCTGTGGATATACATAAGGTTCACATTCATACTCCTCAACAGTTTCATTACGCTTTGCAGGATTTATCTGGTTATAATATTCAAACGCCCTGTCCCCATTTCCAAGTATCGCCTCGGCAATCATTGCCCACGGATTGGTATGAAGAAATATACCACCATTTTCTTTAGCACCAGGCGGATATGTTGTAATTCCACCTTTTGTAGGATCATATCCGTTAAAACCAGGTGTACTTAACTTAATACCATTTTTTGTATTCAACATTTTCCTTGCAGATTCCATTGCAGTTCTTCCACGTTCATCTGTTGCCAACCCGGATATAACCGGCCAGCTTTGCCCATTGAGGTATATTTTTCCATGATCATTTGATTTTGAACCCAAAGACAACCCGTCAGCCTCAAAATACCTTACATACCATTCACCATCCCAGGCACATTCATTGAATTTTGTTTTGATATTATCATACTCTTTACTGTATTCGCCCAAACGGTTCTTTTCGCCTGTATGTTCCAGAAGATCAATCATTTCAAGAAGAGCTTTTCCATATAAACAGGCATTAAAAATCGACTCAGCTCCAGTCGGCAGATTTACGCAATCATTCCAGTCTGCAAAACCAAGCAATGGTAATCCATGTTTGCCCTTATTTTCTTTTGTGAAATTGAGCGAGCGATATAAATGATCTATAACCTTTCCGGTTTCCAGAGGCTTACCATTTTCATCCTTTTCATAATAGGGAATTACTTTATCCAAAAACGTCATATTTCCTGTTTCTTTCAGATATGCTGTAACTGCCAGAACTATCCACAGATGATCATCTCCATAATACTGAGGACGGTCTGACATTTCATGTGCATCCCCATTTTTAGCCTCCATGCTTAAAGGATTGAACTGGTGCATTGCTGAACCATCCCTTTTCTGTACCGATAGAAGCTTCTCGATCAGTTCTCTTCCTTCTTCAGGTACACGGTCTACTATACCCATCACATCCTGAGAACTATCCCTAAAACCCAGTCCTCTTGTACCAAGCCCTAATTGATAATACGAAAGATATCTTGACCAGTTATAAGTTATGAAACACTGACGAGGATTGTGAACATTAAGCATACTATTCAAACCCGGATCAGGAGTTTTTACCTGCATTGAAGAAAGATAGGATTTCCAGAAATCTCCAAGTTCTTCAAAAGCCTTGTCAACCTCGCTTAAATCCCGAAATCGTTCAATTTCAGGCATCGCCATTTGTATACTTTCTTTCTGACCAAGCTGAGTTACCATTCTTTTCTGTTCAGAAGGTTTGACAATACCAAGATGATGCATCAATGCAGCAATATTATCCCCACGTTTTGCTTCATAATTCTCCAGTTCTTCTTTGTCTAAAGCAAGTGGATGTGCCCATGTGCCATATTCATTATCCCCCAGAAACTTTTTCCTGTCAGATTCAAATGAAGAAACCGGATAACTGGAAGTGAAATAGTTTATAGACATGTCTTTTTTCATATAAGCGAATTGAGTCAATATTCTCAATCCTTGTCCGTCTGTCAAACAACGGGATTGCATTGTCTGCGGAACCCAGTCTGCATTGGTGAACTGCTTTACAGCATCAAAATGCGTGTACTCGACAACTGCAATCAAGTCAATTTCCATGGGTTTATCAGAAATGTTTTTTATTCTGATATCTCTTAATTCAACCTGCTCCTTTGATGGAACAAATATTGTACACTCTGTGCGAACACCATAAAATTCTGATATAATTCTTGTGTAACCCATTCCCACATGGCATTCAAACAAATCATATCTGTCTAAAGTTGGAACAAAAAATGGAGAAAATATTTTATATCCATTTTTATTTTTAATACGAATGTATAATGTTTCTCCTTTGAAATCCGATGAAGGCATCTGCTGTATGTATTTAGTTATCCTGTTTAATGACGGATCTCCTTTGCAAACTAATGCTCCCCCAGTGTGATCTACAAATCCACCAAAATTCAGCGTTCCTATATAATTGATCCATTTGACAGGAGTCTTAGGATCTATAATTACATATTCCCTTGCCATATCATCAAAATAACCGTATTTCATCTATCAACCCTTTCAACACTGAATATTATAAACTGCCAATTTTTGTGTTTTACCCCATAATAACTTCTATATCATGAGTTGCCCCATCATTAAACACAGGTATTTTGTTCTCTTTGATAACAATACCATCCACGATTAGTTTGTCAACACCTTTATTAACATGTGATGGATTTTTTACGACAATTCTGTATATTGAATTCCTGAATTTTCTTTTTACTTCAAATCCATTCCAGCCAGCAGGTATACAAGGATCAACAAGCAATCCATCATAATCAGGTTGTATACCAAGTATCCATTGCGAAACAGCCACAAAATTCCATGCGGCAGTACCTGTCAACCACGAATTCTTGGCTTCCCCATGCCTTTTCGCATCCTTACCGGCAATCATTTGTGAATATACATACGGCTCCATTCTGTGTATCTCACTTATTTCTTCTCTAAAAGCAGGTGCGATTTTTTTGTAATGATCAAAAGCCTGATCACCTTGACCTAAAATAGCCTCCCCAATAATTATCCACGGATTATTATGGCAGAAAATACCTGCATTTTCTTTATAACCCTGCGGATATGTGGATATTTCCCCCAGGTTTATATAATATTTTGAAAATGGCGGATTCAAAAGGACAAGACCATGATCGGAATCAAGATATTTTCTTGCAGATTCAAGAGCTTTTTCTGCCATGCCCTCCTCAATTCCGATTCCGGCCATTACACAATAACCCTGTGGTTCGATAAAAATCTTTCCTTCATCATTATCTTTACTTCCCACTTTATTTCCCGAGTCATCATAAGCCCTTAAAAACCATTCCCCGTCCCAGCCATACTTCTTGACAGAATCAATCATTTTATCAATATAACCAGCTGCTTTATCAGCCTCATCTGTCTTCTCAAGCCGTTCAAGTATTTCAACATACTCTTTTCCAATACTTACAAACATACCTGCGATAAAAACCGATTCAGCAGTTTTTCCATCCTTGCTAGTACAAGTCTGAAATGATTCATCAGGAGTATCCGAAAAACAATTCAGGTTCAGGCAATCGTTCCAGTCTGCCCTGCCTATAAGCGGAAGACCATGCGGCCCGAGATTGTTTACAACATGATAAAACGAACGATTCAGATGATCAAGAAGAGGTTGGGCTTTTTGAGTATCACAATCATACGGAACCTTTTCCTTTAGAATGCTCCAGTCACCCGTTTCTTTGATATAAGCAGCTGTCGAATAGATCAACCACAACGGATCATCATTAAAATTACCACCTATTTCATTATTTCCTTTTTTTGTCAATGGTTGGTATTGATGATATGCACCACCATCTTCAAGCTGTGTTGCTGCAATATCCAGTATTCTTTCCCGCGCACCATCAGGAATCTGGTGTACGAACCCACCAATATCCTGATTTGAATCCCTGAATCCCATACCTCTTCCGATTCCGGATTCAAAATATGAAGCACTTCTGGACATATTATATGTAACTATACACTGGTACTGATTCCATATATTTACCATTCTGTCCAGTTTTTCGTTATCACTATTTACCACATAATTTGACAATAACTTATCCCAGTATTTCTTAAGCTGCTCTAATGCTTTATCCACCTGTGAACTCGTAGAATACTTTTCAATTATCTTTCTGGCACCAGCTTTATTTATAACCCCTGGTGATTCCCATTTCTTATCATTTGGATTCTCAACATACCCCAAAACAAAAACCAGTTCCGTCGTCTCCCTGGGATTAAGTGTGATATTGATACTGTGAGACGCAACTGGACTCCATCCGTCAGCAACTGAATTTCGTGATTTCCCCTCTGTTACCACTTCAGGACTTTCAAACCCATTATATCGCCCTAAAAATGAATCTCTGTCTGAATCAAATCCTGCAATTTGTCTATTTACTGTATAAAATGCAAAATGATTCCTTCTCTCCTTGTATTCAGTTTTGTGGTAAATCGTTGAACCATCAATTTCAACTTCACCGGTGTTATAATTCCTCTGAAAATTGGTCATGTCATCAAGAGCATTCCACAAACAGAACTCAACCAATGAAAACAGTGTGAAGTTTTTAACCTCTTTTGTAGTGTTTGATAAAACTATTTTTTGAATTTCACAATTATCATCGACCGGAACAAAATATAGCACCTCTGCAGAAAGTCCATTTCGAATACCCTTAATAATTGAGTATCCCATACCATGACAGCATTGATATTCATTAAGACCCCTTTTTGCCGGTTTCCATCCTGGAGACCAGAAATCTTCATTCTCACGTATATAGAAATAACGTCCACCCATATCAAGTGGAACATTGTTATATCTGTACCTTAAAATCCTTCTTAATCGTGCATCTTTATAAAAACAATAGCCACCTGCAGTGTTGGAAATAAGTGAAAAAAAGTTCCGTGTACCCAGATAATTAATCCATGGATATGGAGTTTGTGGCGTTGTGATCACATACTCTCTCTTTTCATCATCAAAATAACCAAATTTCATCTATTTCCTCCAGATTTTTACTCTTCAATCAATCTGATTTTTAAGTTAAACATTTCAATCTATACCAACTTGCTTGACAACCTGTTTTCTGACTTATTACAATAATTAATACAATTCCAACAAAATCTTTGTCCCTTTTTCAGTTTTACCTGTAACTTGAATATATTTCGATATATGCTAAAGTATCATTAAATAAATCAATTTAAAATAGGTTTCGCCAGAGCATCATGTAGCTAAAATAAGCGTAATCAAAGGTTATTCATAAAAAAAGCTCCCGGCCTTATCAGGTCGAAAGCTTCAATTATTTAACCGGATTCCTTTATTGAATTTCAATTGCAGTAATTGAATACGCAGGAGTAGTTACTTTATATTCAGTATTTATTTCAATCTCTTCAGATGAATATCCGGTTGTGGCATTTTCATTATTCAACTGTTTTAATATTGCACTTCCTTTAAAACCTGGTATATCAATAGATATATTCGCCTTTGTCCTTGGCATTTTATTGACGATCATCAAGGTCTTTTTACCATTGTTTTCTGTCAAATAGCTGGTAACATTGTCCTGTGCGGTATTCGACTCAATCAATTTACCTCTTAAACTTTCACTTGCAAGCTTGAAAGCCCAGTATGAAGGTCTTGGGACATTATCTCCATCAGGAGCCCCTGTCCTTGACAGGTAACCATAATCACCACCCTGAGGAGTAACATCATTATGAATGTCCCAATATGAAGCCTGCTCAATATTATTCTTTGCAAGCATTCCCAGGTAATCTGCCACAAATATACCATTTACCAGAGATAATGTCTGCGAGCCCGGCTCAAAATCAACTGAATTCCATTCAGTAAGCCATATTTCATATTTTTTTCCGGGAACACCAAATTCCTCAGTCTGCCTTCTGACATTTGGTAAGATATCATCAAGAGTTTGCGGTGCCGCCAGCAAAGCCGCATCATTTTCTTCGCCTGTATGCTGAGGATAGTGATGCACATTTACACCATCAGCAAGATCCTTTGTATATTCAAATACCGTTTTATTCCAATCTCCATCTAAAACCCAGACCACGGTCACAAGAATTGACGGATCAACAGCTTTCATTTGTTTAATAAATTCAGCAGCCCTTTTTCCATATTCCTCTGCACTGCAATAATTAGCATGCCAGTCCCCATAAAGCTCATTTCCAACTTCCCAGTATTTTACATTTGCTTTACGCTTTATATTGCAATGCTCTACCCATCTTGCAGCTTCCTCAGGTGTTCCTGTCCCGAAATTAACAGTAATCATCGGTGTGGTATTTGTTTGTTCACAAAACTCCAGAAATTCATCCGTATCTACCATCCAGTCTTTCTTTTCGAGCACTTCCTCCCAATGATCTTCATCTGCCCTCAAACCACCGGGATACCGTAACACGCTGTGATTTACAGCTTTGACATATTCTGCTGTTTTTGGTTTAAGAAGATCACCATCCCATAAGGCAGCATTAATTCCAAAAATGCCTGAATTGATCTTTTCTGTTAATACATTCTCTGGATTTCCAGAAACAACAACTTCGATTTTTTCAGGAACAGGAGCAAGTTTTACTTCACGCTCATTTGTAAGCCTTACATTGTCAATATAAAAAGTTCCTGCTGTACCCTCTCCTGATGGTTTAAAATCAATAGACTGTATATCTTCCATATCAAATTTTCCATTTTGTACTGCGTCTTCAGGCTGCCAATATGGAAATTTGTAAAAATCCTTGAACGGAACCAGAACTTCATTCCATCCCCGTTGGCTTCCTGTTGCAGCCACGAACACTTCACCACCAGCATCATTTACCTGGACAACTACACCCTGATAGGCCTTTTCTGTATACATCTCAAACTTCAAGCCCCAGTGTTTTGTCCAGTCCCTTAAATTCGGATCAATGTCATGTTTCTTATAATCCAGAACAGCATCGCACCAGTCATTCAATTTATAACTTATCGACAATGCATTATTTCCGCCATTTTTTGCACCACTTTCCACTTTTTCGATTCTTACTTCCGACTTTGGTCCAGTTGCACCTTCCCATAGAGCTATTTTATTCTCATCTTCAAAATCGTGAAGCATGATATCAGGTGCATCAGATTCAAAATTTGCCCAGTAAGTAGCAGGATTAACGTATCCTGGAATACTGTCTATAAAAGTTATATGGTCAACAAAAAATGGTACAGAATCAGCCTCAACCTTATTCTCACTTTTATTATTCGAGAATCTTACTTCGTTAATTTTACCCCAATCAACATCACCCAGCACTTCTGCTTTTTTGCTTTCATCCCAATACCGTCCATTATCCTGAAAATGATGCAGGGGAATCATGAAATATTTCCAAGTGGTATCAATGTTACCAAAATCACCAAGAGATACTTTTGTTTGTACTTTGAAGCCATCCGACTCATCATCCAGCAATCCAACATATATTGCGCTTACACCTTTTGCACCTTTTGCCCAAAAAGCAAGCCCGGAAGCATCCTTCGTCCTTAACTCCCTAAGATCAACGCTTTTTCCCGCGCCAAGGGCAATCGTTACACCTGAATAATCCCTGTTATCCAGATAACATGCAATAACCGGATTTTTTCCACCTGCATTTTGTATACTATAAGCCGTTTTTCCGCCATAAACATATGTAAACCCGCCAGCTGGAAAATTATCTTCAAATACAGTGTATATATCCTTTACATCGGGTCTCTTTGTCACATCCAGTGCTATGATATCTTCTTCAACCTCATCCCAGTAGATTTCTTCCTTTACTTCTTTGGCTTCGAATACATCTCTCAAGACAAAAACATCATCAACCCATACTTTGAAACTGGGATTGTCTGCTTTCTTTATTTCTACACGGAATTCTCCAACACCTTTCCAATTGAATTTTTCCGGAACTTCAACTCTCTTTTTTTCATCCCAGAAAACACCTCTATTTCCAAAATCAACAAGTGGAATCTGGATTTGTGTCCATTCGTTTGTAATTCCTCCATAATTCTGAAGAGGCAATCTTACAACCGTTTTTTTACCATCTGTATTCTCTTCATCGACAAGTGCTACCCATGCTATTTCTCCCCCATTCTGGCCTTTTATCCAGAACTGCAATGCACCGGTTGAAAAAATATCACTCATATCATAAAGCAAATTGTACAGGCAAACCGATCCACCAGAATAATCGTTTGCATCCAGATCAAACTGTAAGGCAACCTCACCATTTTTCCCAGATTCTTCTGGAATAAATACTTTAGAGTTATCAGGATACCAGTATGCATATCCACCCGAAATAAAATCTTCATCAAAAAACCGATAAACCAGTCTTGGGTCCTGCGTAGGTCCGGTTTTTACAGCATCATTTTTTTTCAGTGGTTTAAACTGAATTTTCGAAAAAACTGTTTCAGCCGCAAACAAAGTCACAATAGCAGCCATTAAGACGAGATATTTTTTACTTTTCATATTAATTACACTTCCCATTTTAGTTTCATTTTAGAATTTAACTCTTAACGAAACATCGATAAGCCATTGCTTGAAATCACCACCATCAGCACTTAAACCATCCCTGCCATACCATTCTTTGGTCGTATCCATTTCTGCGATGATTTGTCCAAAAGATCCTACGACATCAGCTCCATCATTAATTTTCCATTCCAACCCCAATGTCCAGTGCTTTTGTGTTTGTTCGACTTCATTACCACCGCGTTCTGCATTGTTTGTAATCAATTGGAATCCACCTAATAAAGCTGCCCTTTTCCAGAAATTGTAGTAAATACCAGCATTTAAGAAATTTGATGTTATATCAGACTTTTTAAATTTCAGAGAATCCTGGTCATCTATTATTTCATTTATACCAGCATTTGAAGCCTTCGATTGAACGATGCTTCCCGATAATTCAAACGGATACTTGATTACTGAAGCAAACTTGCTTAAATCAATTTTAATTCCCCCACCAATTCGATTGAATTCTGTTTTTGGCATATTTATAACTGTGTCTGAGTATGTGTAAGGTTCCTTTTCCTTCAGCAATGATACAATTCCTTTAGCTTCCAATCCCCCGTTCAGAAACCATAAAACTGCATCCGCATTTATCCCGGTACGGTTCGGAGTAGCCGGCCCAAGCGGCATTATAAGTTGCACAGACGGGTCGCAATTATCACCATACATGAAATCATACAAATTTTGCTGATTAAGTAATACACCTCGATAATATGATGTTTTGTAAAATGGAGATTTAAACCAATAATCACCCTTGTCAGACGGAGTGAACTTGAAAACCGAATGATATAATGCATCAAATGTAGTGTAGTGCGGACCAGCATCAGCAAGAATATCACTTTCGAAATTCATTATCCTTTGGCCGTAAAAAGTTGGAGACTGGGCCATAGTATTTCTAAAATCTAAATCATTTGAGATATAATCACCATTTATTTTTATTCCCCATGCGTTATCTGCTGAATACCCGATTTCCGCTCCGATATTTATTGCTGCTCCGTTAATTGAAGATGATTCTATAGCCTTGCCATATATTGTATCCATTCCATTATTATCATTTGGTACAACACTCATATTTGCGGAATCAATTACCCAAGTCGAATCATCCATCGATACAGCGAATTCAGTTTTTAACTTTAAATTAAATGATTCAGACAAACTGAACATTTTTGACAAATTTATTTCTGGCCGAAAAGAAACAATATTTGTTTTCTGCGCCATAGTATCTGCTGTAGTATCTTTACCACTATAACTACCTTTGTGGTCAAAAACAATCATCCAGGTACCACCAAGTTCAATTCCTTTAAGAAAGGTCATGTCCAGATTTACACCACTGAGATATTTACTCATATCTGTTTTCTGATAGTTAGCAACAACATAACTTCCATTTTTGACGCTTGTTTCCGTTCCTGCAAGCCTTGTCGCAATCAAACCCAGATGAAATTCATTGAAAATAGGTACGATCTCTGCATCAAATCCCAGATTTAAACCCTGTAATACCCTGTAATTATCTCCTAAGAACAATTCATTCATTGCGATCTCTCTCTGCCTTGCAAAAACATATGGCTCATAAAGAATATCTATTTCAGGTGAATACAGAGTTAATGGACTATATTTTTCTTTAAAATCACCGATATTAAAGCGAAACATTCCTAATGGATTACCATCAATGCTAATCCACCTTGAAAAAATTGGATTGGACACATCAGAAAAGAAATTCTGCCAGTTCTGATGCATTCTGAACATTACCCTTGCAGATACAGCTTCATTCGGCCTTGCCTTTATATCAAAATCAACTGAAGTAAATTCATTTGTTTCTTTTTGTCTTTTAGAACTGTCCACTCCTTCTCCTTCAATAGAAGAAGAAAAATATTGCGACTTGAATTCTCCGCTAATTGATATACCGGCTTTTGCCATGATACTTTCTAATTTTTCCACTATCTTACTGGAATTATCTGGTCCATTTGCATAGACTCCAGCAACAAGCCCAACACTAATCAATATAATAATTCTTCTGAGCATTGATACTCCTTTATAAACAGTTACAGTTTAATTTCAGAACCACATTTTAATTTCTGTAGATATTACAGGTGTTTTATAATTATTCTCTGGAACATTAATATCATCATGCTGCATATATTTTATTCTTCCATGTAATCCAACCCTTGATAACATATCCCAGTCAAAACCGATTCCCATTGCATAATCTCTGTAATCTATACCCATTTTGACGGCTTTTGGTGATCGGACTGTACCTCCGTTAATATATGCCTTATCGGAACGCCACATTTCAAACCCCAATAAACCAAGGACATAAAACTTATTGCTTAAAGCAATTGCAGGCTCCATTCTGATATATGTGCCAAAAAGCAACATATCGTCACCTTTTTCATTAAAAGCAACAGGTTTAAACGATGTGGATATTCCATTTAAAGTAGCATATATACTAAAAAACAGATCTTTGTCATAACCTACAATGGCACCCAGATCGTATGC
>DATGNN010000376.1:0-2200 GCA_035306725.1 Chitinispirillaceae bacterium
TTTCTAATGCGGCTTGATTTACTGCTTGATGAATTGCTTTTTCTGGACATAATGGCTCCTTTTTGGTTAGTGTTTAAAAATACCAACGGAACCACCTAAAATCTCGATTAAAAACTGTTCAAATTTTTCATACCATCACACACCTGCCCATGTTTACAATATTTGAAAGCTATTTTGGTTCTGTTTCGTATTACGATATTAATATTTCGAATTTTTAATTATTACCGCGTAGGGCAGGTGCGCGCCCAGCGGACATGATTATTATCCATAAAAAATATTTTTTAATGATAATTACTCGTATCAATCAATCAGATAATTGTTTTCTGTTAAAAAGAAAATCAGTATAAACACCCCATCCCAAAGAGGAAATAAAAATAAAAAACAGGATATTTATAAAAGGTATCAAAGACAAAATAAACTCGGCAATTGCGCCAATCAGAAACTGGTAATGCCGTTTTTCAATTTTCCATCCGAATTTAGACACCAGAAATTTTCCAATCAATGTTGACCCGATAATACTCGCTGTATAAAAAAGCGGTATAAATGCAAATATCAGGATAAAGGCAAAAGGGATTGTAATTACCAGGATAAAGCTTAATAGTATTGCTGCAGGGTATATCAGTACCGGAATGAGGCCCCATAATGCTGTTTTCCAGAATGCCTTTGAAGACTGTCTGGCATCCAGTTTTTTTGATACAGGCAAGAACAGAAGTAAAAGACCAATAATTAAATACGAAAGTAATAAACCAAATCCAATAAAAAACCCAAATGATCGCATAGTATTTCTGAAACCGCGCCAATCTCGTTTTTCGCCCAGAGAATCAACAAACGTAACTGTACCGCCTACTTTCCGGAGTTCTTTCTCACTAAGTTTATTTCCGGTTCCATACTTCAGATTACCGGTAATCCTTCCCTCTTCACCAATAATTATCCTTCTTCCATACGCAGTTACGTTTCCCTGTATTTCATCATTTATAAATATTTCACCTGCCCCGACATAAAGATCTCCGTTAACAGGGCCATTTATCTGAATTTCTGCACAACCAATGAACAGATTGCCGTTTATGACACCACTGTCTCCCAAAACAAATGATTTACATCCCATATAACTGTTACCCGTTATGGTTCCACTTATATCAATATCCATTGCAGCACTGATAATACCATTACCTGAAACTCCCGAGAAAATCAGATACTGAGACAAATTAATCAGTGTCAGTTGTGTTTCACCCGAAAAAATCAAACGTCTGCCCAAAAACACCAGGTCCTGGGCAGTGCCGGAAAATCTAAGCTCATTTCCTAAAAACAGATAATCCTCATCAAAGTTACCCGATTCTGTCCGTATATATTCATCATCTTTTCCGGTGTAGTTACGGATAACCATTGCTGATGACGCTACAGTTGAGCAAAGAAATATCCCGATTAACAACCTCAATTTCATTTTCATAAACAGTCTCCAGCGGAAAAAATTCGGGTAATTCAAATCAATGCAGGAAACCAGCAAATGGAATACCAACAACTAACCCATAAACAAGATTCTTTTTCATTTGCAGATGTATTGAGATATAATCTTATAGTACGAAAATCTCTAAGCCTTTTTATCCCTCTTCAATATGGACAGTATTCAAAGTTCGACACCTGTCCTTTGTATTCCGTCCAGTATGCGGGAGAATGAATAAAAACACGTTATTTGTATTATTATGTGTATATCTGTTTTTGTTTTCTTTTAAAAATTGACGCATCATCTTTTAGAGCTTTTCAGATTAAAGCTGTCCCTATTCATTACAAGATTTATTAATCAGTTACAAAGGGGTTACATACGCAGTTTTGATTAAATATGGGACGTAAATATGGGACGGACTATCTTTTTCTCTTTTACCTTACACACCCCAGGTCGTCTGGTTACATTATTTGCACAAGGAAAAGCTGCTTTTATACAATCATGCAAATTAAACCATTATGGAGAGTGTAATTATGAAAAAAAAGGCTGAGAAATGGAAATCTTGCATATCTTTATTTTGTTTCTCGATTCTACTGATCTATTCTTTTTCACAGGCTTAGGAAAAAAACAAAGAAATACTGGATATTGATATGTTTGCGGAATTCGGGTTTTTTGCTGTTCTGGATCACAAAGTTCAATTCGGCAGGGATGGAACATATCTGGATTACAACGAGAATGGTGGTCAGGATGTGTTGTTTC
>DATGNN010000377.1:0-4630 GCA_035306725.1 Chitinispirillaceae bacterium
TCTCTATTGGAAAAAATTACATTGATCATTAATGTAGAAGCAGCTACCGTCAGGGTTAGATTTATCTATTAAAAGGAAATGCCTTATGACTACAAAAAATCAAATTAAAAAAGATGATACTGAAATTATTGATTTTACACCTTCAAATATTGCTGACCATGGTGTTTGCGGCTATAAAGATGTTAAAAAACATTTGGAACTAAGAAGAAAAATTGACTGGTATAAAGAATGTTACCCTAAGGGTTTAAGGATTAAGGGGCTTTTTTTAAAATCCGGTGGGTATCAGGGAATGATTGAATATATTCCGGGTAAATATGCACACAGACCGGTAAACGCTGATGGATATATGTTTATTCACTGTGTTTTTGTAGGTTTCAAGAAAGAATTTAAGGGAAAGGGTTATGCGACTTTATTACTTCTGGAATGCATAAAAGAGGCAAAGACAGCTAAAATGGATGGTGTTGCTGTTGTGACAAGAAAAGGATCGTTCATGGCAAAGCGGGATATCTTCATTAAACATGGATTTGAATCTGTAGATAAAACAAAACCAGATTTTGAATTACTGGTATTAAAATTTGATGGTAAAGCCAAAAATCCTTCATTCAGGAAATTAGCACCAAAAGATTACTCTGATGGATTAACGATTTTTCGTTCCGCCCAATGCCCCTATTCTGTAAAAAATGTTGATGCAATCATGAAAACGGCAGAAAAAATGAAAATTAAAGCGAATCTTGTTGATATAAAAGACGTTAAAGATGTCCAAAATGTACCGTGCGCTTTTGGAACATTCTGTATAGTAAAAGATGGTGAGGTCATCAGCCACCATCCAATCAGTAATACGAGATTTGAAAATATTATGAAAACGAAGAAATAATCTTGTTGGTGGAATATGAAAATTATGGTACGCCGAACATGGAGATAAAAAATATTATATCGCCAGGTAAAATGTTCTGGGATTCCGTTTATGAGTGTATGTCCCGTTAGCGGGAAAAACGAAGACGAGTTGCAATGACACAACTGCATATTTGTTTGCGGTAAAGATTTTGAAAGAACCTGTTTAAGTTATATACTACAATTTCCCACCCAGGACTGAATAATATCTACTGTTTTCACTTCTGAATTTAGAGTTTTTGATTATTTTAGAATTGTGTAGTGATTTCTATACAGCAAATAATTGTGTGCCATAATACAGATTGCACGATAGTTATTCTTTACAAATGCACTGAGATCCCATTGTAAACGAAACAGCATCAAAAAGAATTCAGCTCCCCTAAAAATGTTGACTATGTATTCAACGGTTTTCAGGTTTAAACTTTATTAAAAACAACATTTTAAATCGGTTAAGGTTATATTATTGAAGATGCCTTTATTTTATTCAGCATGAGGTTGAACTGTATTGAGTTATAAATATTAAAGGTGTGCATGAAGAATTGAACAAAAACCTGAATTGGGCGAGTACTTCAAAACCTATACCCGCAGCCCAGGCTTGGCATAAAAATCAGTTGTGAGCGAAATGCTGTCTGCAGGATCTGTAAATTAAAACTGAAATATTATGAATGATTATAGAGCCAGGAACAGCAATGAGTATAAGAGCTGCTTGATTTTGCTCGGGTTTGTTCAAGAATTTAACTACAATGAATTAAATATAGCGTGTGCAGATTGACAAAATCGAGTCGCGGCTATCTCTCCTGTCCAGGATACGAATGTTTGGCATAATTGATATATAACGAATCGTCTTGGGTAAAGGAGTGATTACTATCCAGACACTTAGAAAATGACTATAATGAAGCATTACGCTGCTTACAAAAATTAACATCAAAAGGGGAGGAAAAATTAAATGATGTTGAAAAAGCTAAGAAAGCGCCAAATTCTTTTATTTATCTGCATGTTAAATGTAACTTTGGTTTTTTCGCAGGAGATTGCAGATAATGATGTTCTCCAAAGTGCACTCGAAAAAGGAGCACTTGCTGCAGATTACTGGATAAAACGATCCGGTAAAAATCCAGGTACTACCGATTACTATGCCGATATCTGCTCATATTATGGTGCATGCATTTTCGGTGATGTTTCCGGGGACAGCTCAAATTATAACCTGATAAACAGCCAGTATAAACGGACCAGTTCTATAGAAACAGGTGATATTGACAAGAATTCGTGTGGAATACTACCGCTCCACCTTTATCTTCACAACGGCAACACACAGCATTTAAAACTTGGAATAGATGCTGCGGATGCAAATATGCGCAGCGACGGACATTTCAGAAATGCAATAGATGACACCTATATGACTGGCTCGCTTCTGGTACAGGCATTCAGGGCCACTGAAGATACAAAATACCTCGATTTTTGTGTGAATTTTATCTTGCGATATATGAGTAACTTACAGCAGAGCAATGGATTATACTGGCATCATTGGGAAAAATCACATCAGTTCTGGGGGCGCGGTAACGGCTGGGGAGCAGCCAGCACAGCCGAGCTGCTTCAGGTACTTCCGGAAACCCACCCGAAATATAACGATATCCTTACCGGGTTTAAAAATCATATGGCAGGGCTCGTTAATGTACAGCTTGAGAGTGGAATGTGGCCGCAACTGTTAGGTTCAACCGATAGGCGAAACTGGGAAGAAACATCCGGAACATCCATGTTCGTTTTTGCTCTCTTTACAGGGCTGGAACTGGGTATACTCGATGAAGAGACTTATCTTGAACCGGCAAAAAAAGGCTGGAATGCATTGGTTGGATATCTCTCTTCGGACGGAAAATTGAATAATGTAGCCGAAGGATTCTGGCCCAGAGTTGGAGATGCGAATGAATATCTTAATGCAAGTAAAGCAGCAACAGGCAATTCTCACGGTACTGCCGGATTTATCTGGGCTGCAACAGCCATTGTCAGATATTACCAGGGTACCTCTGACGGTTTTAGAATTTCTGTTGATATTTCAGGTCGTGGTATTGTTAGTAAAGACCCCGACATGCGGTCTTACCCAAAAGATACTACTGTAGTTCTTACTGCAACCCCAAGAAGCGGATGGAGTTTTACCGGCTGGAGCGGTGATATGGAAAGCAGTGAGAACCCGCTTACTGTAACTGTTGACACAGATATCTCATTGACTGCAGGTTTCGAAAGAACAGGTGTTGATACAACAGAACTGGTAATTAACGGACAGTTTGAGTCGGAAAGTGAGTTATGGGTACTGAACATTTATGGCGGTTCTGCTACAGGCAGTGTGGTAAATGGAGAGTACAAGATAAACATAAGTTCCAGTGGAAGTAATGATTATGATGTCCAGCTTGCCCAGGCAGGTTTATATCTTGAGAATGGAAGAAAGTATCGGCTGAGATTTGATGCATACGCGGAATCTTCAAGAAATATGGGTATCAAAGTAGGGCAGGCAGATGAACCTTATAAAAACTACCTGAACGAACCGGCAGATGTTTCATTGACTACTGCTTCAGACTCTTTCAGCATAGAATTTGAGATGACAGAGCCCACAGATGAAAATGCCAGGATTGAATTTAATGCCGGAGGCCAGTTGGGCGATGTGTTCATTGATAATGTTTCTTTAAAGGAGATTTCTACAACATCTGTTATGATTCCGGTTCTTACTAAAGGTAAATACAGCAGACCACGCATTACTTCATCAGGTATTACGTTTGATAATAGCTGGAACGGCAATATTGATATAAGGATTTATGACATCTCTGGAAGACTTGTGTACAGGGAAGCATTTGCTGATACTCCTGGAAAAAAGAGTATACGGTTTGACAGGGTCAATTTTGCAAAAGGGTTATATGTTGCAAAGGTTAATAGCAACAAAACTGTGTTGCACTCTGAGATGGTGCATTTGAAGTGAATGCAAGTCTGTTTATGTTTTATGCAATATTGAAGGCGAAACTGTTTTTTATGCAAATGTTTATATAAGGGGAATGTTATGATTGTACGATTACGTTTTTTGTGTGTGCTGTGTTGCAGCATTATGTTCTTTCAGACGATAATTTATTCCCAATCAGAGAAGGATTATGTTGACAGTAAAATGTACGAATTCATAGGCGATGGAGCCTGGTGCTGGTTTCAGGATGAACGTGCGGTTGTTGATACTGAAAAGGAAAAGCTTATTATAGGCTCAGCTAATACGAAGAGCGGTGTTGATCTGATTATTTTCGATATTAAAGAAAAAAAGGTAGAGAGTACAAAAGGGTTTGGCGGATTAGCTTATACCGATGATCATAATTCACCAGGACTTCTGGTCGCTCCAAACGGCAACTACCTGGCACTATGGAATCATCATTATGATGAATACAATACACGGTACAGTATTTACGATGGGAAATCATGGTCTTCAGAAAAAAGGTTTGACTGGACTAAAATTCCCGGCGGTACCAACTACACTATATGTTATTCCAATATTTACTATTTATCTTCAGAGGATAGGATATACAACTTTGCCCGTGCAAATGAACGTGCACCCAACTTTATCTATTCCGATGATAATGGGCAGACATGGAGTTTCGGCGGCCAGATTACCACAAACAACAGTTCTTCCTATAACAAAGGTTATTACAAATACTGGGGTGACGGTGTCGAGAGAATTGATATTGTTTTTACAGAACAGCATCCTCGTGATCATACT
>DATGNN010000378.1:0-9011 GCA_035306725.1 Chitinispirillaceae bacterium
TTCGATTCCGATACCGACGCCGAATTCGGACCCCGAAAGAAGAGCACTACTTTTACTGTTTCTTTTTTTCCTGTTCCCCAATCGGGGTCGGAGCTCGGAACTGCGGGTCGGTATCGATTCAGGCTTTCGCTGTTTTTCTGATTCGATTCCGATACCGACGCCGAATTCCGACTCCGAAAAGAAGAGTTACACTACTTTTACTGTTTCTCTTTTTCACTTATCCCCAATCGGGGTCGGAACTCGGAACTGCGGGTCGGTATCGATTCTGGCTTTCGCTGTTTTTCTGATTCGATTCCGATACCAACGCCGAATTCCGATCCCGAAAGAAGAAGTACAATACTTTTACTGTTTCTCTATTTTCTATCCCCAATCGGGGTCTGTGTTGATTGCTAATTACGAAACACGAAACACGAAAAATGAAAAATGTTCCACCCGGAAAAAAATTCTCCCTTAAATCGGCAGTTTTTGCCTGATTACTTTTATCAGTGTTTATTGGTTAAAAACCATCGGTTTCACATTTTCATAATCTACATAAAATCAATATATTACGTTTTCAGATAAAATCGTATAAAGCCGGTATCTATTGGCACTTTTATTGCATATCTTTCCTCGTGAATAAAAGAATCGTTTTTTGTAATGGAGATTTGGACAAATGCTTGGAGATATGCTTTTTAATAAAACTAATCTTCCACTGGTTAATCGCTCAATGGACTCTTCAATGCTTAGAAACAGGGTTATTGCAAACAACATTGCCAACGTTAATACTCCGGGCTATCGTCGCGTTGAAGTATCGTTTGAAGATGAACTACGCCATGCACTTGATGGGACCAGGCTTACAGGGGCCAAGACAAAAAGTAATCACATGGATTCAGGAAGAAAAGACCTGTCTGAGGTTCATGCCAAAGCTTATCACCCTTATGACCCGACACTTCCCAGTGGAGTTAATAATGTAGATATCGATATGGAAATGGCAAAGCTTGCAGAAGCCCAGATCTCTTATAATTATTCGATAAAATTTGGTCAGGAGATATTTAAAAAGATGAATGCAGCTATTCAGGGTAGATCGATTCAATAAAACTGGAGTAAAATATGGCACTTGCCGGTCTTTTTTCAGGTCTTAATATCAGTGCTTCGGGTATGAGAGCACAAAGAATTCGTCAAAACACCATTTCTTCAAATCTGGCTAACATAGAAACTACGCGTACCGACAAGGGCGGACCTTATCGCAGACAGTTTGTCGTTTTTGAACCTGGTAATGACAAAAAAGATATTCGTCTGCTCAATCGGGAGGTGGCATTAACAGGAACTCAAACCAGTTCCAACCATTTACCTGTACCGGCTTCAGATTTTCCCAGGGATGAACGGTTTTTTGGTAAAGGAGTAAATATTTCGGAGATTCGTGAAGACACCCGTCCGCCAAAAATGGTTTATGATCCGTCACATCCCGATTCAGATGAAGAGGGGTATGTTGCGATGCCGAACATAAATGTTGTTGAGGAGATGACAAATATGATAGCGGCAACAAGGGCTTATGAGGCGAATGCAACCGCATTTGAAGCATCAAAGAGCATGTATATGCAGGCATTACAGTTGTAAGATTAAATCATGGAGTTTTAGCAGGTGAATACACAAGGTGTAAACAATCAGGTATCGTGGGCCGAGTTTGTCCGGTTAACTCAGCAGGCAAGGATAAGAAACAACGGTTTTTCAAAAGATGCAAATCGGGTAAATGAAGTAAAAAAGAGAGTCAAAACCAATCCATACACTTCTGTGAAGAATGGAATGGCGAAAAATATTTCACATACTCAAGCATCTGCAGGGGCAAAAACAAAAATTTCTGGTGGACTGTTTGACGCGTATGCCTGATAATGGTACACTTTATAAATTAAGGAGAGTTAATAATGACTAACATTAATCCTGTTGGGCCAATACAGGAAGGTGGAGCAGCCCGGAGAAGCCAGGGAATTCGGCCACAACAAAAAAATGGTGCTTCATTTAAAGATACACTGAAAACTTTTCTTAATGATGTCAATTCAATGCAGATTAAAGCTGATAAATCCATAGAAAAAATGATTTCAGGTGAAATAACTGATGTTCATCAGGTTATGAGTAGTGCTGAAGAAGCGAAAACTGCATTCAATATGATGATGGAGATCAGGAACAAGGTTATGGATGCATATCAGGAAGTCATGCGTATCAGACTTTAACCAGACAGGTTGAAGTTAATACAATAATTTTATCGGCAAACCTGGATAACGGTATTGATGACCGGTCGGGATGAAATGAAAAAATTACAGTCATGAATCTGTTAAGAGGTTTCAGACAACCGATTGATCTTTCTTGAAGTAAGTAAAGGACTAATCCATGTCGGAATTTTTTAAACAACTTATTGCGCAACTGTCGTCAATATGGCAGAAGTTGACTTTACAACAAAAAATAATATCTGTTGCTCTGGTTGTTTTTACAATTCTTGGTATGGGTGGCATTTTGCTGTGGTCACAGAGCGGCAACAGAACTGATTCAGGTTATAAGGTTCTTTATTCTAATCTTGGTGTTGATGAAGCAGCGGCGATAACAGAACATCTTCAGAAAGCAAATTACAAATACAAACTTGAAAATGATGGCCGTTCCGTAGCTGTTGAGAGTAAAAAACTTTATGAGATCAGGATGTCTCTGGCGCGTGAAGGTTTACCAAAGAGAAGCGGAATCGGATATGAATTATTCGACAAAAACAATTTTGGTGTAACCGATTTTGTTCAGAAGCTGAATTCAAGGCGTGCGCTTGAAGGTGAGATTCAACGGACCATAGAGGGACTTGATGAAGTAAAGAGTGCACGTGTCCATATAGTTATTCCTGAACCTACAATTTTTCTCGACCAGAAAGAAGATGCCAAGGCGTCTGTTGTCGTAAAATGCGTATCAGGACGGGACTTGACAAAAGATCAGATAAGAGGTATTTCATATCTGGTTTCATCAAGTGTTGATGGACTGAAACCACAGAATATTTCTATTGTTGATTATGGGGGGCGGCTGCTTTCCAACCCGTTTGGCGATAATCAGGATGCATTCGCGAGTTCTCACAATATGGAACTTCAGCAGAATGTTGAACGCTATCTCGAGAATAAGGCAAATCAGTTTTTATCCAATGTACTGGGACCATCAAAGGCTTATGTAAAAGTTGCATGTAATCTTGATTTTGACAGAGTGGAGCGGACCATGGAAAAGTATGATCCGCAAAGCAGGGTTATTCGCTCTGAAGAGAGAATAGATGAAAATACCAGAAATGCTCCTGATGGTGATAATCAGCGTGAACGTTCTCTTACAAATTATGAAATTGACAAAACTGTACAGCATATCGTTCAGGAGATCGGTAATATCAGAAGACTGACAATCTCGGTTGCTCTTGATGGACGATATGAGACTGATGATGAGGGCAAGAATGTTTATGTCGCCCGTACTGCTGACGAGGTACAGAATATTGAAGATATTGTAAAAAATGCGGTTGGCTATGACCTTGCCCGCGGCGATCAGATAACAGTATCAAGTATTCAGTTTGATAATGAATTCCTCCGCAAAGAACGTAATGAAATGCGTTCGAGAGAGAAAATGGAATTCTGGATGAATATTGCGAAGTATTCGCTTGGTTTTTTCATCGCAGTATTATTCCTTCTGTTCTTGCGTTACCTTGCCAAAACTGTTTCTGAAGCCATGAATCCGCCTGTACCAGCATTTGAACAGTATGGGTATGAGGAACCAATTGACGATATTACTGAATCGGTCAGGCCGCAATCAGAAATCCTGGAGCGTGTAGAAATGCTCACCAGGGAAGAACCTGTAAATATCGCATCAATTATTCGTCAATGGTTATCTGAAAAACCGGTTTCAAGTAAAAGAAAGTAGTACCTTTTTGCTCTGTACAGAGCAATTAGATTGCGGTTTTAATGACTGGCAGCAGATATCCGACATAAACCGGTACTGTTTTTACTTCATGCTGCAAGAAGCTTTCAGTCTGCTCTACTTTTCTGTTCTGTTTTAAATTTAACCCGGACAAAAAAAGGTTTTAGAGATAATCGATTTTGGTAAAAGTTAAATCCATAGCTGACAAATTATTAAAGCTTGTTGAAATCGGTTATCAGTAGTTATATAATCCTTATTATAGTTATAATTTATTCAAGTTTTTCAGTGTGGTATAATATGCCAATAAAAGATGAAAAAACCGGTTTTTACCGGGAGACTTACGAAAACAACAAGACTAGTTCCAATAATAAACATCATAAGGATATTTCATCGATACCGGGTCCAACCAAAGCAGCTATTGTGATGGTTGCACTTGGTTCTGATGCTTCTTCACAGATATTTAAAAATCTTGAAGAGGCGGAAGTCGAGCGATTGTCTACTGAAATAGCCAGGCTTGATAATGTTTCTTCCGAGATTCGTGAAGCGGTACTGGAGGAGTTTCACAATGTTGCCATGGCGCATCAGTACGTAACACAGGGTGGAATTGATTATGCACGAAAGATTCTGGAATCAGCTCTTGGTCCGCGTAAAGCAAAAGAGATTCTTGAAAAGGTCCAGCAGACAATCAGGACAACCGGTTTTAATCTACTTGAAAATGTAGATCCCAAGCAGCTTGTTAATTTCATTCAGAAAGAACATCCACAGACTATCGCTCTTTTACTTGCGCACATGGAACCCAAAAATGCTGCGCCAATAGTCTCTTCTCTTCCTCAGGAACTTCAGGTTGATGTAGCAACGCGTATCGCAACAATGGAGAGTATTTCACCGGAAACTCTGGACCAGGTTGAAGAGGTTCTTGTAAGTCAGATAAAATCGTTGTTTGGGGGAGATGTATCGGAAATCGGCGGAGTCAAGGCTGTTGCCGAAATGCTTAACAGTGTTGACAGGGGAGCAGAGAAAAATATTCTTGGTAATCTCGAGCGTGAAAATCCTGAGCTTGCAACTGAAATCAAGAATCTCATGTTTGTATTTGAAGATGTTCTGCTTCTTGATGATCGTTCCATGCAGCGTGTACTTAAGGAGATTGATACAAAAGATCTGTCCATGGCACTCAAGGGAGCTTCAGAGGAACTTCAGGAAAAATTCTTCCGTAACATGTCTTCACGTGCATCAGAAATGATCCAGGAGGATATGGAATATATGGGTCCGATCCGGCTCAAGGATGTTGAAGAGGTTCAGCAAAGAATTGTTGATGTCGTTCGTCGCCTTGAAGAAGATGGGGAGATAATAATCAGCGGACGTGGAGGCGAGGAGGATATAGTTGTCTGATAATAACCATGAAGAAATCGCACCGCAAAAGGTTTCGGATTTAATTGCTAAAATTCTTGAAACTAAAGATCCGGCAACTGTTGGATTACGAAAAATAATCCGTCAGAAAAATGAAGAGAAAGATGATTTTTATGTTCGTAAACCTAAAATCACCGAGTTCGATTTTGACGGGAAAAAGAAAAATAATCTTTCCGAAGATGAACTGAGAATTCTGGAACTGGAAAAAACTGTTGCTGATCTCAAAATTCAATTACAAAAAAATACTCAAAAAGCTCAAAATGCAGTACAGAATGCCTTTGTCAAAGGAAAAACTCAGGGAGTGGCCCAGGGATTTGAAAAAGGCAAAACCGAAACAACAGAAATTTATGAAAAGAAAATTGATGATATACAGTTACGAATCGGTAATGTTTTTAAAAGAATCGAAGAAGAAAAACAGGCCGTATTCAGAAATTCAGAACATCTGCTTCTTCAGTTGTGTATGGAAATGGTGAAAAAAATCATAGCTTCAGAACTAACAATAAATAAAAATATCATTTTATCAGTTCTTAAAAAAGCTCTTAACAGTATTGCAGAGAAAGACAATGTTATTATCAGGATTTCACCTGATGACATGGATTCTGTTTCAGGGAGAAAAGATTTCTGGATTCCTGTTTCCGACAACCTCAAAAATATCACAATCGAACCGGATGAAAGGATTTCTTGTGGGGGGTGTATCATTGAATCAAATTCCGGGACAACCGATGCCAGGCTGGGGGTACAGTGTGATGAGCTTTCGGAACTGATTTTAAAAGCCTGGGAAAATGTTAATGCATCAGTACCTCAATCAACCACAAAAGAGAGTATACCTGTTGATTTTTAAAAAATCAGCTACAAATGAACTGACTTTTTACCATGAATCCTGAATCACATTTTGAAAAGTATATAGACGTGGTCAAGTATTCGAATCCGGTGCGTATCCACGGGAAAATTATCGAAGTGATTGGTTTGCTGATTGAATCCACCGGACCGGCTTCGTCGGTAGGAGATATCTGCAATATTGAAAAAAATGGTAATCCGGTTGGTCGGGCTGAAGTAGTTGGATTTCGAAAAGGCCGTACTCTTCTTATGCCTCTTGGGCCGATTGAAGGTATTCATCCCGGGTTGACAGTTGTTGGTACGAAACAGCCTTTGATGATAGGTGTGGGAAAGCATTTAACAGCAAGAGTTATCGACGGGCTGGGTAATCCGCTTGATGATAAAGGACCTGTAAAATCTGAGTATTACCGTTCAATCTTCTCTTCGATCCCTAATCCGCTGCAAAGGAAAAGAATAACCGAACCGTTTGAAACAGGCGTACGTGCTATAGATACAATGATTACAATTGGTAAAGGGCAGAGAATCGGGATTTTTGCAGGTAGCGGGGTCGGCAAGAGCGTTTTAATGGGAATGATGGCGAGGAATTGCAGATCCGATGTTAATGTTATTGCATTAATAGGGGAACGGGGACGTGAAGTAAGGGAGTTTATTGAAAGAGATCTGGGAGAAGAGGGACTTGCTCGGTCGGTTGTTGTTGTTGCTACTTCGGATCAGCCTGCACTGATAAGAATCAAGGGTGCGATGATTGCAGCTTCAATTGCTGAATATTTCAGGGATCAGGGGCAGGATGTGCTGTTTATGGTTGATTCGATAACCCGTCTGGCTACTGCTCAGCGTGAAATCGGTCTGGCTATCGGGGAACCGCCGGCTACCAAAGGTTTCCCGCCTTCTGTTTTCTCGATTTTACCTCAATTCCTGGAACGGGCCGGTACTTCGGAAAACGGAACAATCACAGGACTTTTTACTGTGCTTGTTGAAGGTGATGATATGGATGAACCGATAGCTGATGCCGCGAGAAGTATTCTTGATGGTCATATAGTTTTATCACGTAAACTTGCCCACCGAAACCATTTCCCTGCAATTGACGTTTTAGAGAGTATCTCCAGGTGTATGGTGGATGTTGTTCCCGAAGAGCATACTAATGTCACTGATTCTGTAAAAGACTATATGGCTGCATATCGTGAACATGAGGATCTGATTCAGATAGGAGCTTACGCTTCAGGAAGTAACGAAAGAGTTGATAAAGCAATAAAACTTCATGGAAACCTTGAAAAATTTTTGCGTCAGAAAAGAAGTGAAGGAAACCGGATAGAAGAGAGCCTGAGTAAATTGAAAGAGCTGGCTGAAGCAGCCGGAGTAATCAAATGAAAAAATTCAGGTTTAATCTCGAAACCCTGCTTGACATGAGGAAAAAAACGGAGGACAGGGTTAAACTGCAACTGGCAGAAAAGAACAGGGAAATAATAAACTTGCAACAAGAGTTGTCCTCTATTCTCGATCAACTTAAAGATTTTCAGAAAAAAGAGGTTCAGAATCGTATTGATAAAAACATTGATCCTGTCCTGCTTCGATATTCAGTTACATACAGATTCAGGTTGAAAAAAGAGATGCTTGAATTGGGGAGGCGTATTGATGATCTTAAAGCTGACGCGTGGAAAATTAACCGTAAATTGATTGATGCTATAAAGGAACGCCGTGCAATAGAAATCCTGAAAGAAAAAAGATTTCTGGAATGGAAAAAAGAGTATAGTCTGAAGGAACAGGAGTATATTGATGATATTTCGCAGCAAGGATTTATCAGAAAAATGCATCGCCCAAAAGATGCATCATTTTAAATATACCCTGCTTGTGCTGGTACTGGTTTTTTCTGCAAAATCTGGTACATACATACGTACTGATTTCAGAAACAGTGCCAATTCCCAAAATGTTGTTAATGACAGCCTGATTCAGCTTGATATCGAAAGGTTCAGGACTGTCAAGCTTTTTGGTGATGAAATTCCCGGTATAAATCAAAGCAATACTTCTTATTATCCGGATGTTTTTGTATCCGGAGATACATTTTCTTTTTTTTATGTAGATCCCTTTAATAATTCTTATTATAAGTTATTTCGGTCTGATATAAAAAGAACCGAATTTGGTTACGAATCGACAGGGTCATCGAAGTTTATACAATCAGTGCAGCCTGCATATTACTGTTACATGCATGTAGATAAGGGTGAAAACGATTATTTGCTGTCTTATATAAAAAACGCTGCCAATACAAAACAGATGCTTCAGGTTTACACTCAAAGCAGTAGCAATTCAATACAACTTGCATCAGATTCATGGTTGTACTCATCACAGTGTCATTTTGAAAAAGATACTTTTCTTGTTGTTTTCAGCACAGGTATGAGAAAACTGTATTTAGCAAAAGTTTATGCAAACGCAGATAATATCAGGACTATGGATACAGTTACTGTTACCAGTAGCGGTAGCCCTGGTAATGCGATGAACTGTTCGGTAGGGTATGACAGATATGGAACAATACTGGTAAGCTGGATGAAAGGTGGACCACTTGCCGAAAAACATATCCAATACAAATTTTATGACTCTGATCTGAATGAAAAATCCACAGGGTCAATTTCTGAAATCGCATCAAATAACAAACGATATTTCTATGATGAAACCGCAATAGCTTCCTATGATACAGCAAAATTTGCGCTTGTTTTCTGGAATCAATCTGGAATATGGATGAGCAGGCTTTATAGTAATGGAAACAGCATTGAAGAAACAACCTCAAGAATAGTAGACAAAGATGGAGCCGGTTTCTGTGCAGCAGCTTCAAATGACAAAAACCTTCTGGTAGCGTATAAGAGCAGTATAAGCGGTGA
>DATGNN010000379.1:0-6471 GCA_035306725.1 Chitinispirillaceae bacterium
CAATAAGAAATTCTTACATAAAAATCAGCTAAAATTTTCAGTAATTAAAATCTAATAAAAACTATTAATCAACAACTTATGAACATGATTCTCTAATGGCGGTCATTAGAGATTAGGCCCTAATGACATTTTTGGGATAAAGTGAAGAAGAAAATCAAGGCTGCAGGGAAAAATTTTTCTATTTCCCGCTTAGAAACAATCAGAACGTAAACTGGTAGTTATTAAGGAAGGAAAGCTACTTAAAAAGGCTTTTGAATGGAAAGCTTACTCACAATTACCCATCGTTGAGGTTGCAATTTGATTGATTATAAGTGTGGAGCATATCGGAATCGAACCGATGACCTTCCCGATGCCCAATCGGGACGCTCTGGCCAACTGATTCACATAAAAAAAGAGTCACAAAAACTAATTTGTAACTCTTTGATAACTTGTGTGGAGCATATCGGAATCGAACCGATGACCTTCCCGATACTCAATCCGGACGCTCTATCCAACTGATTCACATTAAAAAAAGAGTCACAAATCAATATTGCAACTCTTTTCCTGTGGAGCATATCGGAATCGAACCGATGACCTCTTGACTGCCAGTCAAACGCTCTAGCCAACTGAGCTAATGCCCCATAATTTTTATTTCAAATAATTACTTCTACTTCTGAGCCGGCAAATATAACAAATTTTAATACCCATAATAGCTTTTATGGTAAAGTTTTTGTTGCTTTTTTTGTAGGAATTATTGACATTTGCACATGAACCGTGTTCATTTAATTTATAACTTTGTATTGTAACTAAAATTAATTTGTGAGTGCCAATTATTTTTTATCTTTAGCCCTTCAAAAATTGGGTGCAGGTAATTAAAAAAACTAATAAATAATAGAACAATGGAAGTTAAAAAATCGCCAAAAGCGGACCTTGAAAACAAAAGAAACGTGTTTCTTTTACTGGGGTTGGTAGTTGCTTTAGGGTTTATTCTTGCAGCCTTCGAGTATAAAGTTTCACCCAAAAAAACAGAGTCGCTGGGGCAAGTACAAATGCAGGAAATTGAAGAAGAAATTATTCCCATTACGCGTGAGCAGCAGGTTCAACCACCACCACCACCGCCACCTGCGGTTGTTGAAGTATTGAACATCGTTGACGATGAAGTGGAAATTGAAGACGAACTTCAAATTGAAGATACTGAGGTTACTGAAGATATGATTATTGACGTAGCCCCTGTAGTTCAAACTAAACAGGAAGTTGAAGAGGAAGATACACAGGTTTTCTTTATCGTTGAAGAAATGCCCGAATTCCCCGGTGGAGAAGCAGCATTAAGGCAGTTTATCGCTCAATCAGTTAAGTATCCTGTTATTGCACAGGAAAACGGAATCCAGGGTAGGGTGTATGTAACTTTTGTTGTTGATGCCGACGGAAGTATTTCCGATCCGCGTGTTGCCAGAGGTGTCGACCCTTCTCTCGATAAAGAAGCGTTAAGAGTTGTAAGTTTGCTTCCTAAATGGAAACCTGGAAAACAGAGAGGTAAACCGGTACGTGTTTCTTATACCGTTCCGATTAACTTCCAGTTACAATAAAAATATTTTTCTTAATTAATGACTCCTGATCCTTATGCGGGTCAGGAGTTTTTTGTTCTTAAAAATCACTGTATGATAGAAACATCTCTTCCGGTAGAAAAAGCTGTTCTGGTTGGTATTATTTACAAGAACCAGGAAGAAAAACAAGCCATGGAATACCTCGATGAGCTTGAATTTCTTGCCGATACTGCCGGTGCAGAAGTAATGAAGAAGTTTACACAGAAGCTCGATGTCCCTCATGTGTCTACTTTTGTAGGCCCTGGCAAACTGGAGGAAATTAATATCTACATTACCGAAATGGAAGTGGATACAGTTATTTTTGACGATGAGCTTACCCCAACTCAGCTACGGAATATTGAACGTAAACTGGAATGTAAGGTTCTTGACCGTACAAACCTGATTCTTGATATTTTCGCACGTCGTGCCAAAACTGCCCACGCAAAAACGCAGGTCGAACTGGCGCAATACCAGTATATGCTTCCCCGGTTAACCCGTTTATGGACACACCTTGAAAGGCAACGTGGGGGGATTGGTATGAGAGGGCCCGGTGAAACTCAGATCGAAACCGACCGGCGTATCATCCTGGATAAAATTGCACGGCTCAAAGAGCAGCTTAAAAAAATTGATAAGCAGAAAGCTACACAACGCAGGAATCGTGGAAAAATGGTCAGGGTAGCTTTAGTTGGGTATACCAATGTTGGAAAGTCAACCCTGATGAACCTGCTTTCAAAATCAGATGTTTTTGCCGAAAACAAACTGTTTGCTACCCTCGATACCACAGTCCGTAAGGTTATTGTTGGCAATATTCCCTTCCTGCTTGCCGATACTGTAGGTTTTATACGGAAATTACCCCACGATCTGGTTGAGTCTTTTAAATCAACACTCGATGAGGTGCGTGAAGCTGACATTTTAATGCACGTGGTGGATATCTCACATCAGGGGTTCGAGGAACAAATCGATACCGTAAACCATACGCTTAAAGAAATTGAAGCCGGTGATAAAAAGACGATTTATGTTTTTAATAAAATTGACGCTTTTCAGTATGTAGTAAAAGATGAAGATGATCTGACTCCAAAAAAGCAGGAGAATATCACCCTTGAGGAATGGAAGAATTCATGGATGGCTAAAAAGGATGTGCCGGTACTGTTTATTTCTGCAACTCAAAAAGAAAATATAGATGAACTGCGGAAAACCCTTTATAATGAGGTGAAAGAAATCCATTCTAAACGTTTCCCTTATAACGATTACCTATATGACATTACCTGGGAGGAAGAGGAATAGTCCGTATCATTTTTCTACTGGCCCGGCAAAAAGTTCTCATCTTCTTCGGAATTCATCTTTGTGTTTAATCCCAAGGTATATAAATCAGTACGACGGTCTTTCAGGTTTCGTACCGAACCAAAATTGTGAAGTTCTTTGAGCAGATCAAGGTCAACATCTGCCACCAGTATCATTTCAGTATTAGGTGTTGCTTCTGCTTTGATGCCGGTCGTGGGAAAAGCAAAATCGCAAGGGGTGAATACTACTGATTGGGCGAATTGAATGTCCATATTCTCTACTTTCGGTAAGTTCCCGACCGATCCGGCAATGGCAACGTAACATTCATTTTCAATGGCTCGTGCACGGGCACAGTATCTCACGCGTGAGTACCCGTTCTGTGTATCAGTAAGGAAGGGAACAAACAGAATTTTCATGCCCTGGTCAGCCATCAATCGGGATAATTCAGGGAATTCCACATCATAACATATAAGTACTCCAACAGGCCCGCAGTCGGTTTCAAAAACCTGTAGTTTATTTCCGCCCGTTAATCCCCAGGTGCTTATTTCATCAGGGGTGGCATGTATTTTCTCATAGGTTTCATATGTTCCGTTCCTACGGCACAGGTATCCGATATTATAGAGCGAATTGTTACGCAGCATCGGAAAACTGCCGGTAATTATGTTGATGTTATAGGAAATGGCCAGATTCATAAAACGGTCTCTGATCTCTTCGGTATATTCAGCCAGTTTTCGAATTGCTTCTGCATAGCTCAGATGATTGTAGGCGGCCATTAATGGAGCATTAAAATATTCAGGAAAAAGTACGAAGTCACTTTTGTACCCCGATACTGCATCCACAAAAAACTCTACCTGTGTAAAGAGTTCATCAATATCTTTATACAATCTCATCTGCCATTGTATCAGGCCGAGCCGGACTACTGATTTATGACTTGGTGGTTTAGCGGTAAATTTTTCATAGTAGATATTATCCCATCGTAATAGAACTGCATAGTCTTTTGATTCTTTATCGCCGGGAAGATAACCTGTGAGAATTTTTGTTGCATGAAAATCGTTCGATAATTGAAAGGTAAGAGCCGGATCATAAATCTCCCTGAATTTTACCTTGTCAATATACTGTTTGGGATTTAGCTGATCAGCATATAAATGGTAATTTGGTATCCTGCCTCCAAATACGATGGCTTTTAAGTTTAGTCTTTCACATAGTTCCTTGCGTGCATCATAGAGCCTTCTGCCTAGGCGCATACCTCTGTATTCGGGGCTGATGAAGACTTCAATGCCATATAGCACGTTTCCTTTTGGTGTATGTGTGTTGAAAGTAAACTTGCCTGTGATTTCTTCATAGGTATGGTCATCACCAAATAGTTCATATTTCACAATGAGCGACAAGGCTGAACCAACTACCACACCATCTACTACTACAGCAAACTGTCCTTCCGGAAATATTGAAATGAGCTTCAGAATATCTCTTTCACGCCAAAGACTTTCCGACCATTTAGGATAGGCCTGCTGCATCGATACCTTTAACTCTTTATAATCTGTAATGCTTAGTAATCTTACTTCTACCTTGCCAATGTTTTCCATATTTGTGGCACTAATTGTTATTCAAAAATAAGAAATGCCCGGCTAGCCAGGCATTTTTTTAAGTCTTGTAAATATTCTTGTATGTATATTCTGTCTCGAAATTTATTTTACTTCTCCTGCCTCTATAAGCCATTCAGCTATTTGTACTGCATTTAAAGCTGCACCTTTTTTTATCTGATCGCCTACGCACCAGAAAGTGATACTTTTAGGGTCTGTTATGTCCTTTCTGATTCGTCCAACATAAACATCATCTTTCCCTGCTGTAAATAATGGCATTGGGTATTGTTTCTCGGCGGGATTGTCAATCACTGTAATTCCGTTAGTTTGCCCAAAGGCATTTTTTACCTGATCTACCGATATTGGTTCTTCTGTTTCTACCCATATAGCTTCTGAGTGTGCTCTGGCCACAGGTATTCGTACACAGGTTGCACTAACTTCTGCATCGGTGTGCATGATCTTTTTTGTCTCCCAATTCATCTTCATTTCTTCCTTGGTATAGTCATTTTCAAGGAATACATCAATGTGCGGGATGATATTCATGGCCAGCTGGTAGGGGAATTTATTTACAGTAGCTTCTTTCCCTTCAGCTACCTCTTTTACCTGTTGTTCCAGTTCAGCTATCCCCTGTGCTCCGGCTCCACTGGCTGCCTGATAAGTGGCTACACGTATTCTTTTTATCTTCGAAAGCTCATTTATTGGTTTTAATGATACCACCATCTGAATGGTGGAGCAGTTCGGATTAGCTATTATATTACGTGGCCTGTTTTTTGAATCTTCTGGGTTAACTTCAGGAACAACCAATGGTACATCGTCATCGTACCGGAAAGCACTCGAATTGTCAATCATTATTGCCCCGTATTTTGTGATAGTGGAGGCAAATTCTTTCGAAATGCTTGCACCTGCAGAGGTTAATGCAATATCAATGCCCTTAAAATCATCATTGTGTTTTAATTCTTTTACCACCAGTTTCTTTCCTCTGAATTCATACTCGGTTCCTGCACTCCTGGCCGAACCAAATAAAACCAACTCATCAAGAGGGAAGTTCCGCTCTTCAAGCACATGAAGGAACTCCTGGCCTACGGCTCCACTGACACCTACTATTGCAACTTTCATTACTTAAACTTTTTCTTGTTAAAACTCTGTACTTGATAAAAATTATTTCTGTAAAATTATTAATTTGCCGGTAAATGTTACAAAATGACCATTACTAAACTGAAAATCTTAACAATCTGTTTGCTATGGATGTTTAATCCTGTTTTTTCGCAGGAATTTTGGAGGGAAAGCTTTTCTATACCCGGAAAAGGAATTTCGGGTGACAGCCTGGAGATCATAACAGAAGACATGGAAGGGATAAATTCCTGGTCTTTAGAATATGCAAATTTGGAGCTTTCTGACGAAGATGATTATGCTAAAACTGTCTCCACCGGAGGAGGTCGTTTTGAGGTTCGGGATATTGATGGAGAAGTCATCTGGCGGTCACAGTGGATCAATATCGAAGGATTTGATTTTGTTGATTTGTCACTTCATGCTTCTGAAACGGGGAGTGGGGTTAATTCTCAAACAAAGTATCTGAAATCTTTTTACCGGCTGGATGGGAATGTTGAGATTCCTTTTCACAAAAATAGTGATATTATGGGAAACTGGGGCTCTGATACTGCCGGTTGTGAGGGTTTATCCGGTAATAAAGTACAGATTGTTTGCTATTTGGCCAATCATTATGCGAACGATAAGGTTATTTTAGATGAAGTAGTGGTAAAGGTACAAGAGAAACCGATACTACCTGCTTTACCTGGAGAACTGCTCCTGACCGAAGTGCTTTTTAATCCATTTCCTGGTGGAGAGGATTATGTGGAAATTTTTAATAAGTCGGAGCGAAACCTTCCATTGAGCAGGTTATACCTGGCCTCGCGCGATAAAAATAAGCAACTCATTCAGCTAAACCGTTTATCCGGAAAACAATCGATAATACCTCCCGGTGGTTATATGGCTTTTACCAGAGATACAAATGGTGTTTTCCCGTTTTATTTTATTAAAGCACCGGGCTG
>DATGNN010000380.1:0-11296 GCA_035306725.1 Chitinispirillaceae bacterium
ATCGAAAGCTATAAAAAGTGATTGAGGGATTGAAGATACAGAAAACGATCCCGACGCCGAGTTCCGAGTTCCAACCCCGATAGGAATTGTAATGTGACAGTAAAAAGGGTAAACAGTGTTTTTGTTCAGATATCGGAATTCAGGGTCGGTATCGGTATCGAATCATGAAAAGAGAGTGATTACAAATAGATAACACATATTTTCTTATAATCGAACGCCATAAAAGGGATTGAGGGATTGAAGATACAGAAAACGATCCCGACGCCGAGTTCCGAGTTCCAACCCCGATAGGAGATTGTAATTAGACAGAAAAAGGGGTAAGGAGTGTTTTTGTTCAGATATCGGAATTCAGGGTCGGTATCGGTATCGGTATCGAATCATGGAAAAGAGAGTGATTTCAGATAGATAACACATGTTTTCTTATAATCGAAAGCTATAAAAAGTGATTGAGGGATTGAAGATACAGAAAACGATACCAACCCCGACACCGATAGGAGATTGGAAGGTGACAGTAAAAAGGGTAAACAGTGTTTTTGTTCAGATATCGGAATTCCGGGTCCCAATCCACAATCTATCATTCACAATTCACAATTCACCATTCATCATTCATCATTCATCAAAAAGTCACTCCGGTTTCTGGCAAACTATTACAGTATTAAATTCGTAATACTAACAGGATGTTTGGAGACTTACTGAAAAGGATTTTGTATTATGAGCAAAATCACTGATGAGATAAAAAAATTCATAGGACGTATTTCGGATTATAATAAAGAGATTAAATATTTTCTTGAAGAAGAAGAGAATGCCGGAATTCCAAAAAAGAGTCTGGAAATACAAAAAAGGTTTAAAAAGCCAAGACGCGCAAAAAGTATGACAGATGTCAGAAAAAAAGAGTGAAAATAAAATGTTTCAAATTGGTGTAATTTCTGATACTCACGGTTTATTAAGGCCCGAAGTATTAATTGAACTGAAAAAAGTAGATTATATTATTCACGCCGGAGATATTGGTAGCAGGGAGATTCTTCAAATGCTTCATGAAATTGCACCGGTTCTGGCGGTAAGGGGTAATACAGATAACCCCTGTTTATATCCGGAATTGGAGAGCTTTGACATTCTGGAAATTTCTGATTTTAAAATATACGTTCTTCATAATCTGGATTTTCTGGACCTGGATCCATGTTGTTGCGATTTTCAGGCAGTTGTGTACGGCCATTCCCATAGCCCACACAGCTTTTATAAAAATGGTGTATTGTATCTGAATCCTGGAAGTGCCGGCCCCGGAAGATTTAACTTACCAGTATGTTTTGCGGTATTAAAAATCGATAATGGGAAAACTTCTGTAAGGCATATTGAAATCAGTAATCAGAAAACAAGATCATGAAAGAAACTCAGTACTTCACTGGTCCATGGAATAATAATATTTTCGACACCTGTTAAAATCAGCACAAGTTCCAGAATAAAAATTAAACCAGATATAAGCAGGAGATTGGTAATTGCAAATATGAATCCTTGCCGGACACAACTGTCACGCCTGCTGATCACAAGCCTTTGTCCCATTGATAATAAAAACTTGCCCACATTTACCCTTCATTAAAAATTGATCTGCGAATAAGTACGGCATCAGAACCAGGTTTAACGTTCTGGTCTGAGATTGTCAGGATAATCACAGATGATGAGTTAGGGGTCAGGTAAGCGATACAGCCAATAAGGGAAAAACTTTCTTTCGTTCTCTTGTCTACAGTTTCGTAGACTGCATAAATATCTCCCAGTTTCACACCATCATCAGATCCCCTATCAAGAATAAGGGTCTGAAAAGGATAACTGCAGACTGATTCTTCTACTCTGAGAGAAATTTCCCCCTTTATTGCTATATCCGGTTCAATCAGGGAATCGATACTTTTTGCAGGAAAATTTTGTTTAGGAGCGATTCTCTCTTTTCCGGATATTACGTCCCACATTTCAAACAGCTCCGCTTCAACCTTGTTATAAAATACTGTAGTAACCCGCGCTCTTCCAGTTCTTTTTACTAAATTAGCCGTTTTTTTATTAAACCCAACAAAGCGTATAGATTTAAAAATATCTACAGTGTCGCCAACCTGGTATTTGGCATCTCGTAACAATTTGGCAGAGAACTTGTCGTAAAGATAATATGATTCTTTGTCTGATACCTTCTCGATAACACCGTTACCCGGATAGATATTCCCGGAAACATCCTTTTCTGTCCAGAGAAATGGAATCCGGGAGAAAAATTTGCTGCTTAACAGATTGTTTCTCCGCAAAGAAGAATAAATTATCGTGTCTTCCATTATATCATCAGTGTGAATTGTATCAATAATTTCAGAAACTGTATCAAGAGACCCTTTGGTATAAGAAACCAGAGATTGTGATGCTGTCTTTGAGGATTCATCAGATGTAATACCAGAACTGTTTCTGCCCGGAATAGAAAGAGGATCACCGGGATATATCAGATCAGGATTATGAATATAAGCATTGATGTTCCAGATTTCGGGCCATTGAAAGGGATCTCCCAGAAATTTAAAAGCCAGATCCCAGAGGGTATCATCTTTTTTTATAATGTATTTTTGGTTCGTTTGCTGAATAATTGAACTGTTTTCAGTATTTTGGGCATAAATACTTTCTGAAAAAAGAGCAACAGCTATAAACAGAATTTCCGGATATTTTAATTTATTCATAAGATAAGATTATATTTTGATTTCATTTTATTGTCAAGATTAACAAACCAGTGGACACTACAAACAGGGAGAGCCTGGTTTATGTTGACAACAATAATCAGCATAACGTATTTACAGCAAATGTTTTGAAAGGGAATTTATGTTAATTGGAACAAATGATTCAGCTATAATTAAACGAATAAGCGGCGGGATAACAGCTGCACCCCATTTTTTTGCCTGCGGTATTGAAGCTGGAATAAAAGATACGGGTAAAAAAGATCTTGCTTTACTTTTTTGCGAAAAGGAGTGTTCTGCGGCTGGTGCATTTACAACCAATGCCATCCGTGCATCATGTGTTGATTGGTGTGATAATCTGCTTCCCGCCAGTTTAATAAAAGCTGTTGTATGCAACAGCGGATGTGCAAACGCATGCACAGGAGAAAAAGGTAAAAAAGATACAGAAACTTTGGCTCAAATTGTTTCTGATAACCTTGATATCTCCAAAAAATCTGTACTGGTAGCGTCAACAGGTGTAATCGGCAAATTTCTTCCCCTCGAAAAAATAAAATCAAAAATGCCGCAATTAGCAAAATCTCTTTCGCATGATGGTGAAAAACTGTTTGCTTCCGCAATTTTGACTACAGATACCACAATCAAGGAATCTGCATTTTCTGTAAACTGTAACGAAAAAAGATTCATTATTGGCGGATGTGCAAAAGGGTCCGGCATGATTAATCCCAATATGGCTACAATGCTTGCTTTTATTACAACTGATGTTTCAATACCATCCGAAACCCTGTCTGAAATCCTGAAAAAAACAGTAAACAAAACATTTAATAATCTTACTGTTGATGGAGATACGTCAACCAATGATATGGTGCTTGTCCTTGCAAATGGAATGTCAGATGTTCAAATAGATAACATTAAATCCAGGGAACTGTTTGAACTGGCTTTGTATGAAGTATGTAATGATCTGTGTAAACAGATTGCTGCTGACGGTGAAGGAGCAACAAAAAGGGTTGAGATAACAGTTACGGGAGCTGAAAGTGAAAATGATGCCAGGGCTGCAGCAAAAGCAGTTGCCAATTCAAATCTTTTAAAATGTGCACTGTTTGGCAATGATCCGAACTGGGGAAGAATCGCCTGCGCAATAGGTTACTCAGGCGCCGTTTTTTCAAAAAACAATATGACCATCTCGCTGTGTAAAATTCCGGTTTTCAGGAATCTTCAACCATTACCTTTTGATTACAATGAAACCGGCAAAAGACTTAAAGAAAAAGTGGTTTTTATTGATATTGATTTAGGTACAGGTGAAAGTAAAGCAGTTGCTCATACTTGTGATTTCAGTTACGATTATGTAAAAATCAATGCCGAATATCATACCTGAAATTGACATGACGTTTACAGAATCTTGACTGTGCCTGATTGTCATTTATTATCAGGCATTTTTAATTTCATTAATGGATACTGCAGCACAGGCTGCACCAAATCCGTTGTCTATGTTTACAACAGTTAAGCCGGATGCACAGGAGTTAAGCATTGCAAAAAGGGAAACCAGACCATTAAGATGAGACCCGTATCCCACACTTGTTGGAACTCCTATCACGGGGCACGATACATATCCTGCAATAACTGATGGAAGTGCTCCTTCCATACCTGCAATGGCGATAATTACAGATGCCTTGTTGAGTACCTCACGGTGTGCAAAAATACGATGAATTCCTGATACACCAATATCAGACAGCAGAACCGTTTTGTGGCCAAGAATTTCTATTGTTCGTTTACACTCTGATGCTACTGCCGAATCGGCAGTACCTGCAGTACAGATAACAATTTCTCCCCTTGTCTTTCGAGGTTTCCAGGCACTGGACTTGAGCCAGAAACAACGGGCTGCGAGGTCGGTTTTGATGTCGGGGTAATCTTTTTTGACTTCATCTATAACTGTTTTTTCTGCTCGTGTTCCGAAAACTGTTTCGTTATGTTCAATCTGGTTTTTTACGATAGCAACTACCTGCTCCGGTGTTTTGTTTTGACAAAAGATTACTTCCGGATAACCTTTTCTTAAAGCTCTGTGATGATCAATTTTTGCAAAACCAAGATCCTTGTAAGGAAGATCTTTTAGTTCAGAAAATGCATCATTTACTGAGATATTATTTTTATGCAGATCAGAAAGTAATTTTTTTAAATATTGATTATCCATCAAAGGAGTCCTGTACTGAAATATCTCTCAGCCCGGTCGGGAAGGATCGTAGCTACAAGAAGATTCGGGAATTTTTTTGCAATTTGTCTGGCGGCCCAGATATTTGCGCCTGAAGAAGTACCTGCAAGTATTGAATTACTTTTCGCCAGTTCTCTGGTTGTATTTATAGCGTTGTCATCAGTAACTTCAATCACTTCATCAATGATGGAAACGTCCAGAATATCAGGTATGAAACCGTCACCAATCCCCTGAATTTGATGAAGTCCGGGTTCATGGCCGAGTAAAACACTCTTTTTTGCAGGTTCTACAGCTATGATTTTAATTGAAGGGTTATGTTCTTTAAGAAATTTACCAACCCCCTGAATAGTTCCGCCGCTTCCAATGCCATTTATAAAAGCACCAATTTTTCCCCCACTCTGGCGCCACAGTTCAGGACCTGTAAACTCATAATGAGCCAGCGGATTATTGGGGTTTTTGAATTGATGAAGTATAAATCCGTTTTGGTCTTTTGCAATCTTTTCAGCACGTTTTACTGCTCCTGCAACTCCCTCATTATCTGGTGTAAGAACAAGGTTACCGCCAAAAGCCCTGATTATGTCTTTTCTTTCACGGCTCATCCCTTCAGGCATAACAATGTCAACTTCAAATCCCTTTGCAACACCTACCATAGTAACACCAATTCCGGTGTTCCCCGAAGTTGGTTCTACGATTTTCATGCCCGGGACAAGTTTTTTATCCCGTTGCGCGGCCTCAATCATCGACAACGCTACCCGGTCTTTTATGCTTCCACCAGGATTGAGAAACTCTGCTTTTGCAACAATATTTTCTTCCCTGAGTGCTATTAAAGGGGTATTTCCGATAAGATCAAGAATGTCATTGGCTTTCATGATATGTTAATCTTTCAATTATTATTATTTCCTTCATTTCGATAAAAAGTAAAAATACGATAACTTTAACTAAAATAAAACAGTTTTTGCATTAACAGATTTTTGTTTGATACCTATCTGGCAATTAAAACTATTAGATTATCATGTTTGCCAGGCACACACGCCCCCGCAGTAGCTGTTAAAAATTCGAAATAAGAAAAACCAAAAGTCGAAATACAAAACAGAAACAAAATAAGATAACTTGTGATGTTGGTGGCGTATGGGAACCTGTGTATAGTCCCGATTTACGGAAAAATCGGTAATCAAGCAGAAATAATCAGAATAAAATTTCAAACAATCGGATAAAATCGGAAACAATAAGATAGAAATTACAAACGCTTCCAAATTATCTTTATCGAATTTAATTACTGAATAATGTGCTCGAGGGTGTATAAATAAAAAAAGCCGAACAAAAAATGTCCGGCTTTTCTAGAATTCAAATCAAAAAGTTAACGTCTGCCAAATTTAATTTCACCAGAAGTTTCAAGAGAACTTTTCTCATCAAAAGATTCAGATATATTATTTACATCTGTATTGGTATCTGAAATCTGAGAAACATTGTTTTCATGCTTATTCTCTTCATCTTTAAGCATGCGACGTTTTACCACTACCTTACGTCCATGTTGCAACTCTTCTTTTCCAAAATCCTGTGGGACGATCTCAGGTAAGGACACTGTTTCCTTAACTGGGGAACTTTTAGGACTCGTTTTTCTGGAAAAATCATTTTTATTTGAAGAAGAAACTGCATGATCAGGCTGATTTCTGTCAGGCCACTTTCCACGACGATCCCGACGATTACTGTTCTTGTCTCGTCGATGGCTATGATCTTTCGAAAAATTATCCTTGATCTTTTTACGTGCAAACTCCTGATCCCGCTCTGCATTTTTCAGTTTCAGGTTAATATCACGTAACGACTTCTCGACCGGATCTGTAGAAGAGTTTCCGGAAGATCTCTGATTGTGATTTCTTTGAGTGTTATCCTGTGATGAACGTTTATTGTTTTTATGATCCCTGTCTCTACGGTTCTTATAACTGTTATTGTGAGATAAAGATACTTTTCTTTTAGCCAGTTCCCGTACTGATTTTAATGTACTGAGGATAAGCACTATTGTGATAATTTGCAGTATAACGACCAGTGTCGTAATCATATCTGCTGATTCCATAATTATTAATTCTCCATAAATGTTTTAAAATCTTTGTATAATCGTGTGAGTTCGATTGAACGCGCCTCAATAACTCAATCATAAATCTATACGCGCGTTGATTTAAACAATATTATCATGCATTTTGTTGTTATACTCCCAGTTGCCGTAAACTGCATGATTCACTATATCTTGCCTTAAACCCCCTTATTTAATGTAATACTCACAAACCTTTACCATAATCTGCTTTCGCTTATACGGAGTATGTGCTTAAATAAAACTTGATCTTTCAAAGAGCGTATCTTTTTAATAAAACCGGGGTTTTTAAAAAATCCATATTCCCATAATTTTACTTAAATTCTGTATCAAGGATTTGTGTTTTTTCAAGGAGCCCGGTAATAGATTCAACCTTTTTACATATTACGTTTATCTTGCTCCAAATGAAAATCAAATTTAGAGAAAAAAGAAAAAAAACTATAATCCATAAAATTTTAATTATTTCCATGGGGAATCTCAGGAAGGTTGTTTCCTTATTTATTAAGATATTTTTCGCCTGCCCTTGAGGCAAGTTTCTTGTAAAAAAAATCAGGACTTAAGCAGATTTCTAATATGTTGTGGCAGCAAAAATGCGCCCGAATGAATCTCCTCATTATAATAATAGAACTGATTTGCAGATTTTTCATAACGCACTTTTTCAAAATTGTCCAGAACAGATTCTTTTCTGGTACAGGCTAAAAAGCTGCAAATCCCTTCAGGAAACGAATACATTGAACAAAGATAAGGCTTATAATACTCAAAATAGGGAGAAACACCCCTGATAGTTTTTCTTATGAAATTACTGTTCACAGTCGGTGAATCAGTCTGGAAAACCGCTATACCATCATCTTCCAGTCTCAATGATACAATCCTGTGAAAATCATCAGTTTCAAGAGATTGAACCGGTCCGTTAGGATCATATGAATCAACAATAATCAGATCAAATTTTCGTTCATTTTTTTCAAGATAATCGTATCCATCCTCAAATACAACCCGCGTCCTTTCATCTTTGAACCCTTCCGCCAGAGCAGGAAAAAAACGCTTTACAGTTTCGGTAACCATTTCATCAATATCAACAATTGTTACAGTTTTTACAGTTTCGTGAGTTAAAACCTCTTTAAGACAACCCCCGTCACCACCACCGATAATACAGACATGCTCAGGATTTTTATGCATAAACAGTGCCGGATGCGAAATCATCTCGTGATATATACACCCATCTGCTTCAGTCAATACAATAGATCCCCCAAGACATAACACCTGTCCAAAACTATAAGTGTCGAATACTTCAATTTTTTGAAATGGACTGGAATCACAAAAAACAGAGTGTTTCGCCTTGATAGTCAATCCACTCAGACCATGAATCAGATTTTGTAACCAGATCGATGATCCGCTTTCAGGATGGAAATTGATTGTATTCATTTTATATCCTCTACACTACTCAAATTGAGGGTGCTTTACGTTTTTAGAATCCCTTTAAGATGAACACTGCCCCTCTTTTGACAAATCAGTAAATCGCAGCCTTAATGAAGTCACTAAGGTACATACTGCAGCTTCACAAAGATGCTGCTTATTTTCAGTTCAGTTATATGCAGTTTTTATCTTTTTTCAAAAATATAAACAAATCAAAATATCAGGTCTTGAATTTATCCTTTTTATTCAACAACAACAATTTTTGCTTTTGGAAATCCATTAAAATTTGAAGCACTTGCAGTTGTATATGCACCCATGGATTCAAAAACAATTATATCACCAATCTCAAGCAGCGGAAGACTGATGTTTTCGTAAATCACGTCTATGGAATCACAGGTAGGTCCGGCCAGCACCGATGTATATCTCTGTCCGGTTCTGTTTATATACATTGGATAATCAGCATGGTCATACATTTTACCGGAAAAAGAGCCATACATCCCTTCATCAAGATAGTACCACCATACACCATTACGTAAAGAACGTCCTATGACTCTTGACACCAGAGTCATTGACGGACCACAAAGAACACGCCCCGGTTCGGCTATAATTTTATAACTGCTGAAAAATCGTTCAAGATGTTCATTGATTGGACGGCAAAATTGAGCTGAAGGTAAAACAGGTCTAAGATAACTGACAGGGAAACCACCGCCGATGTCAATAATTTCCATGTTGATTCCACTCAAAGTAGCCCGTTTGAATATATCTCTGCAGTATTCCAGAGCTTCAATATATTTAAGTGAATTCTCGTTCTGAGATCCGGTATGAAAACTGATACCCGCAATTGATAAACCTTTTTTATCTGCTTTTTGAATCAAATCCCAGGTTAATTCAGGTGCGACACCAAACTTATGTGATAAATTTACAAGGCACCCCGGATTCTGTATGCTCATCCGGACAAGTACCCGAAGCTGCTTTTTATACGGGATTAATTTTTCCAGTTCGTCTTCGTTGTCAGCAACAAAAACAGAAATGCCATAATCCAGCGCGTATTTAATGTCTGAATCCCGTTTGATTGGATGAGTGTGAATACAGCGATCAGCTGTAATGCCACATTTTCTGATTACATCAATTTCTCCATTGGAACAAACATCAAAAAAACTGTTTTCATCATTGAGTACACTAATAATGTCGGGATTGGAGTTTGATTTTACCGCGTAATACAAGGAGACACCGGGAAGAGCATTTTTGAGATTTCTGTATGTTTCCCGGAGCCTGTTTACGGACAAAAACAAGACAGGTGTCTGATGCTTTAAAACCAGTTTTTCTACAAGACTGAATTCCATAAAAGAATCTGCTTTTCTGATATCAGGAAATAAAATTATCTGGAAAATCCGGGTTTTTATCTGTAATAATACGTGCGCGACGTTGTAATATTTTGTTTACATAAGGAAAAACTGCCTGCATGGACAAATGTGTTTGCGGAGAATAAACTTTCAAATCACTGATGCCATATTTTTTGATTTGCTTTTCGATAAATTGTGGTTTGATAGCCGAAACATTCGTTTCATCAGAACTTAACGAAACAGACCACAGAACAGCATACATCTGTATATAAAGATAAAACGGGCAAACATGTTCAAATGTTGACGAAAGAGTTTTGTTGATGCATGCAAACGCTTCAGGGCGTGCCACAGGAGATTCTGAATGCATTACAAAAATTCCCTTGCCGTTTCTCATCGCTTTTTTTACTGTCCTGAAAAAATCTCTTGTGTATAGCATTTTGGAAGGTCCGAAAGGATCTGTCATATCCATGATAATTATATCAAATTCACCCGGATGGTCATTTGTAAATTTTCTACCGTCAACTATATTTACGTTCAGTCTCTTGTCGTCAAAACATCCGCCATGTATTTTTTTGAGATATTTTTTTGAGAACTTTATTACACCCTCATCAAGTTCTGCCTGCTCGACTCTTTTTACAACAGGATACCTGAGAACTTCACGGGCAATACCACCATCACCACCCCCGATAATCAGAACCGATTCCGGTTTGGGATGAGAACAGAGAGCCGGATGAACCATGGGTTCGTGATACTCAAACTCAGTTTTTTCTGCTACCTGAGTAATATTGTCAAGTAATAATACTTTTCCAAATTCATCGGTATCAATAAGCTGAATATCCTGAAACTTGGAGCGACTTTTTTTAAGGATTTCATTAACCGTGTAAAAATAACCGAAATTTTGATTAAGAGCTTCAGTGAATATCTTTTTACCGGTGGCTTTAAGGGGAATATTTATCCCCGTTCGAAAATGTTTCTGCATTCGAAAATCTCCTGCATCTCTTTTTTTAATAGTGATTTAATACGACCTCGTTCGTTTTTTGTCATTTTTTCGGATTCTGGTCCGAACAGATAATTTTCCATTTTAAGATTCTTTAAAACCATCTTTGTGTGAAAAATGTTATCAGATACGATATTTATATCATAAGCAGTATATTTTTCAAGCAGCTCATCAGAAACATAATCCTGAATTGAGGTTATATCATGATCAATATATATCTTTCTTCCATTAATGTCTCGTGTAAAACCTCTTACCCGATAATCCATCAGTACTATATCAGAATCAAAACTGTCTATAAGGAAGTCCAGGGCGCGTAAAGGTGAGATCATTCCGCAGGTAGAAACATCAATATCAACCCTGAAAGTAGATATTCCTGTATTAGTATTGTTCTCCGGATATGTGTGGGAAGCGATATGGCTTTTATCAAGATGAGCCAGAACTCCCTCAGTACGCGGATAATGCCCTTCATTAATCAGAACAGTAACACTTGCTCCGCGTGGATCATAATCCTGAGTAGATATATTCACCACCTTTGCTTCTATTATATTGGTTACTTCCTCAAGGATA